>CAMBMC010000001.1 GCA_945868555.1 Chitinophaga pinensis
GGAATAAAAATTTATGCTTTTCACGGCTGCTTGCCAGAAGAAGAAAAAATTGGTGGTCATTATTTGGTTGATGTTATGTTAAATACAGATTTCACTCAAGCAGCACTAAATGATGACTTATCCCTTACAGTAGATTATGTACTGATCAACCACATTGTCAAAGAAGAGATGGCTATTCGGTCCAAATTGATTGAGCAGGTTGGGCAACGTATTTTTGACCGTATCAAGCGCGACACACATGGCATCGATTTTTTACGTGTGAAGATTACAAAACTCTCACCACCGATCAATGGAGATGTAGACAATGTAGCAATCGTCATTGAGAAATAATTATTTTTGGTATATTTGCACACCTAGTGGTCTTGTGGCCGAGCGGCTAGGCAACGGTCTGCAAAACCGTGTACAGCGGTTCGAATCCGCTCGAGACCTCAACTAAAAAGCCCAGTGCAACGCACTGGGTTTTTTGATTTTACTACCATCAAGCAACGCTTGAATTGCGTGTAAAATCAAAAAAGACAGGGGCTTTCGAAGAAAGGATGGGCTTTTTGGTTGATATGCGCCCATAATCCTGGATCATGAAATAATCTGTTCATCTTTTACCTGATAAGGCACAGGGGATTCTGCTTTTTGAACAATTCCGGAACTAAAATCTTAAAACAATTTATTAAAATCTCGTAATTACTTAACGATATCGTGGAAAAACTACCTAAACATAACACACAGCTAGTTATTAATAAAAAAATTGTTTTAAATTGAAAATATATAAGTACTTTTGTGCTCATTATCACGCACTTAGATCTTTATTCTTTCATGAAAAGAATCCTATTTATTCTACCATTGCTTGTCGCTTGTGGCACAGACAATCCTGTTGTTTCAAATGGCATGTGTACGTGCAACAAAGAAACACAGCAAAAAAATGCAGACGGGTCTTTTTCTACTACAAACATTACATCACCATCGCCCGACGCTTGCGAAAAAAACGGGGTCATCGAATATTCCGCTTCCCAAACATACAGAGTGATTTGGCACTGCAACTAATCATTCTATTATCTTATACTACATTCAAATCAAATTCACTTTTCTTCATTGTCAATACGATACTATCCAAAATAAGAGGCTACCTTTGCGCGAAATAACCACTGTATGGAAATTCTTGTTACCGGTCCTGATGGCGTGCTTGGAAGTAATCTCGTTCGTGAACTGTTACACCGCAACTACGCCGTAAGTGTTCTTGTAGAGCCCGGAAAGGATCCTCTTACATTAAAAGGATTGCCCATCACCGTCACTCACGGAAACATTCTCGATGTCGAATCAATCGATAAGGCCATTGCGGGTAAAGATATTGTATTTCATTGTGCCGCAGCTACGAGTGTTTATCCGGCCCGAAACGAAATGGTTAATCGGGTAAATATCGATGGAACTCAACATGTGATCGATGCTGTGCTGAAACATGGCACAAAGCGCCTCGTTTTTGTAGGAACCGCAAATTCATTTAGCTATGGCACTTCTCTAGACGCACCTGGCGTTGAAGACACACCATACCTCTCTGTGAAATTTGGCGTCGATTATATGGATTCTAAGTATAAAGCGCAACTATTGATTCTATCAGCAGTCAGAGAAAAAGGCTTGCCTGCATTGGTTGTAAACCCGAGTTATATGATTGGGCCTTATGATTCGAGGCCGAGCTCTGGTGCGATGATTCTTGCCGTGCACAGAGGGCGTGTTCCTGGATATTCCAATGGAGGAAAGAACTTTGTTGCCGTAAAAGATGTGGCCACAGCTATGGCGAACGCCATTACCATGGGGCGAATAGGTGAATGCTATATTGTTGGAAATAAAAATCTTTCCTACAAAGATGCTTTTGCTCTAATCGCCGAGACCATTGGAGCGAAAACGCCAACCCGTAAATTAAATGATTTTATGGTTCAATCTTACGGTAGGATGAACTCGTTCTTCGCTGGGGTTTTTGGATATTATCCCGGAATTACAAAAGAATTGGCCAAAATTTCAACGGAAAATCATTATTATTCTGCGGAAAAGGCTCAACGCGAACTACAAATGCCACAAACCCCTTTAGAAGTTGCAATCAAAGAATGTTTTGATTGGTTTAAAGAAAACAATTACCTCGATAAGAAACAATGAAATACCAAACTCTTGATATTGATCTGTCATGGCAGGTCAACGATTTGACCTCGTTTTTACCCATTATTCTTTCATTGGTTTTCTTTGTTGTCTATTGGTTCGCCGCACAATCATCTATAGTTAAAAACCGTTTTTATGCTGTGCATGATTTTGACACGGCATCGCGCAAGCATATCTTTTTTACCAAATATTTTGGTTTCATCTCCATGGGTGTTTTGCCCTCTGTAATTTGTCTAATTTTCCTTCCTAAATACAACTTGGCTGATTATGGCTTGACATTTATTCCAAAAACAACTTTCTTCTCTTTGGTTTGGACGCTAGGCTTATCTGTCTTGGTGATTCCGTTGGCTTACTTTAGCGCTAAAAAACCTAAAAACTTGGTAAATTATCCGCAGATTCGATCAAAGGTATGGACCAAAAAAACGGTGTTTATCACTGCGCTTGGTTGGGCTTTGTATTTATTCGCTTACGAATTTTTGTTCCGCGGAACGCTTTTGTTTCCCTTGGTTGATGCCATTGGTGTTTGGCCAGCCATCGCTGTGAACATCGCGCTTTATTCGGCCACTCACATTCCAAAGGGCTTAGACGAAACCATTGGCGCCATTCCTTTAGGGTTGGTTTTGTGCTTACTTACCTTAGCTTCGGGAACCATTTGGATTGCTTTTCTTGTGCATGTCGCTATGGCGTGGACGAACTGCTTTACTGCGCTAAGGTTTCATCCTGACATTCACTACCAGCCCAAGCAAAAATGAGCGGACAACTGAACGGAAAAGTGGCCATCATCACGGGATCTAGTCGTGGAATTGGACAAGCAATCGCACTGGAGTTGGCTGAGATGGGCGCAAGCATTGTGTTAAATGGGCGTGACGCCGGCCGACTAGCAGAAACAGAGGCTCTCATACGTCAATACCACAACCACGTGATCAGTGTATGCTGTGATGTATCTCTTAAGGGGGGTGGACAAGAGTTGATTGATCGCACACTCGAGGCCTTTCAACAAATTGATATCCTGATCAATAATGTCGGTGTTTCCATGCGTGGAAATGTGGCAGATGTTAGTCCAGACGTGTTTAAAACAGTGTTTGATAGCAACGTGTTGGGCACAATCAACCCTACAATCCCCGCCTTGCCTTATTTACGTGAAACAAAAGGTAGCGTCGTGTTTATTTCAAGTTTAGCGGGTATCCGTGGTTTGCCGTTATTGTCGGCATATGGCGCTTCTAAAATGGCTTTGCGAGGAATCGCTGAATCCATTCGCATTGAAGAAGCCAAGCATGGAATCCATGTTGGGTTGATTTATGTTGCCATCACAGAGATTGCACACAACAAAGAAGCAATTGGTGCTGACGGCTCAATGGTTGTCCTTAACTCGCGAAACGGCCGGAATGTGCAAAGCACAAAATCTGTAGCAAAAGCGGTTGTTAGAAACATCAAACGGAGAAAATTCATTAGTACTTTAACTCGCCTTGGAAAATTAAACGCTTATCTCCAAGCGCGTTTTCCAAGTTTGGTTGAACGTATTATTTTAATGAACATCAAAAAGTTCGAGGAGGGAAGTAAATAAGATGTTGATTGGTAAAGATTTTGAAAAAATTGAATGGGACTTTCTAGGTTTACACCTATTGGAACCAAACGCTCTGATTGGTGATCTCATCATCTTTACACTAGCAATTACATTGGCCATAAAGGTTAAAACACATGTAAAAAACCCTGGTTTTTTTATTCTTTGGAAGTGGTTTTTTGTCCTCTTCGGTGCTGGCTTCTTGATTGGGGGATTTGGTCATTTGTTTTACAATTACTGGGGGGTACCAGGGAAGTATTTCTCCTGGTACAGTGGAATGTTTGCCGCGTTGATGATAGAGTTGGCGATGATTTCCGTTTTTCCTAAGGTGGAATGGCGGAAAACACTAAAAAGAATCGCCTTACTAAAACTTTTTGTCTCCATTACCGTGGCCACCTACATTTATGCAACTATTGATCTTGTCGCCGACCCATCAAAAGGATTAATTGTACCAACATTAAACTCAGTTGTTGGATTGGGCTTGTCTTTGGGTTTTCTGGGGTATTATTACCAGCAAAAAATTGATGTAGCTTTCCGTGTTTTTTGGATTAGCACGCTCATTTTAATTCCTTCCGCCGCCTTTCAAATCATGAAGATCAATGTACATCAATGGTTTGATAGAAACGACATGAGTCACGTACTACTCATCACGAGCATTGTGCTTTATTACGCCGCGATCAAGAAATATTATAGATTCTTAGGATAGGCTTTTCTTACCTCACAATGTGCAGGGTGCTGTATTTAGTAATGAGCTTTCCTTTTATATCTCGAGCGGTCACATAATACAAATAATCTCCCGCAAGAACTACCTCACCATTCATTGAAACGCCTTCCCATTCAAAATGGATATCTGTGGTTTGATATACCGTTTTCCCCAAGCGGTCAATCACCACAAAACTGAAGGTTCCTGGTGTTAATTTATCTTCTGAGATGTTCAATTGAAGCGTCTCATTTACACCATCTCCATTCGGAGTAAATGCGTTTGGTAGTATAATTTCTAGAGAAGATGTGCTTACCTCAATGACCTCTTTTTCTGTTGTTTCTGTGACGCTTTGAGTTTGTTCAGATACACGACTTTGAGTTTCTTGTTGAGTTTCTTGTTCTGCTTCAACAACAACGGTTTCTAATGCATCAAAATATTCTTGTGGTGTTTCTGGATCAAACGAAATAGGGCTACTTTCTTCAGCTGTGATTTCTTGAGGAAAATCTAGCGACAGTATTGGGTCTTGTTGTTGTTCCGTTTGTTGGTTTTCTTCTGAAATATTGGTTTCCTTCACACCGTTCGAGGTGGGTGATTTCTCAGTAGACGTAGTCGGTTTTTGATTCTCCTTTTGGCCATTCAACAGAAAATAGCCAACAACAGCAACCGCTGCAGCGGCTGTAACACCAAGAACAATTTTAGTCAACACAGACACGCCAGAGGCCACAGAAGCACCACCTAGTTGTGAGGAGATGTTTCCCCACATTTCTGGACGCACCTTAGACTCCAAACCGTTCAGTTTGTCACTAAATAAATCCTTTATCGTGTCTTTTTCACTCATTTTTTTTCTAATCGTTCGCGCAAATACGCTCGTGCACGGGAATATTGTGATTTTGATGTGTTCTCGGTTACCCCTAAGGTTTCTGCTATTTCTGCATGTGAATACCCTTCAATAGCAAACATATTAAACACAACACGGTAGCCATCAGGCATTGCCCTTACGAGCTTCATCAAATCTTCCGCCATCAATTGTTCCGCAATAAAAGCATTGTTTTCAATTTTGTATCCCACATCTTCAATGTCAAGATTCACTTTAAACTTTACTTCTTTACGAATTTGATCGAGGGCTGTATTTACCATGATTCGACGAATCCAACCTTCCAAGGATCCTTCTTTTTTGAAATCTGAAAGCTTCACAAACACTTTCACAAATCCATCTTGAAGAACATCTTCTGCCTGTTCGGTGTTTTTTGCATAACGCAAACATACCGTCATCATTTTTCCCGCAAACTTGTCAAACAACATCCGTTGCGCCCTGGCATTGCCTTTTACACACTCATTAACTAGCGTAATATCATCCATAGCGCACTCAGACAAAAAGACAGATATGTTTCCAAAAAGGTTGCATGCGCTTTAAAGTTAGGTATAAAACAAGTACTTTCGGATAGTTAAAGACAACATGAGACATACCCTCCATATTTTTTGTACGCTGCTATATCTTGGCTGTATGCCTTTCCTTTTCGCGGGAAAAAACACGGCATCGCCGAAATTAAAGGCCGGTTTGTGGACTGGCTCTCTTTTCTTGGACACAAGCGTATCCATGTATTTCAAGTTTGACGTTGCACAACAAATGGATGGATCTTATCAACTCACCGTCATTAATGCTGAAGAAAAAATTGTGCTGACCGATTTAGTGATGAAAAACGACTCCCTTCACGCACGATTCCCTTTTTTCAACTCTGAATTTGTTTGGAAGGTTTCTAAAAAAGGGCTTAATGGGTACTGGCAAAACTTTCAGAAGGGGGACAAGTACCGCATTCCTTGCTCAATTTCATATGGAGACTTTTACCACCCACTTCACTTTTTGAGTACATTTTATCCACCCTCAGAAATCAATGGAAAATGGGCCGCTACCTTCGATCCTGGTACAGTAGATGCATATCCAGCTATTGGGGTTTTTAAACAAGACGGGCAATGGATCCGTGGAACATTTCTCACGGAAACAGGAGACTATCGATTTCTAGAAGGCATAGTGCTCCAAGATAGTGTGGTGCTTTCTTGTTTGGACGGAACCCACGCTTGGATGTTCACAGGTCGCATTCACGGAGATACCATTCTTGGACATTTCTATAGCGGAAAACATTGGAAAGGGAGTTGGGTGGCAGTTCGCAATGAAAACGCTACACCGCCTGATGCAGACACCCTTACTAAGGTGGCGTTTAATGAGCCTTTTCGATTGACTATAAAAGATGTTTCCGCTGGTGCGCCATATGGAGAATTTAACTTCCCCTCAGAAGAATACAAAAACAAAGTAACCATCATTCAGATCATGGGTTCTTGGTGTCCAAATTGTCTCGATGAAACACGCTATTTTCTTTCACTCTATGAAAAATACCACACACAAGGATTAGAAATTATCGCTGTTGCTTACGAAACCGGGAAAGATCCTATGGTACATTTAGAGCGCATCAAACAATTGCAAAAGCGACTCAATATTCCCTACCTTATCGTTGGTGGTGGTACATCAAGCAAGGCTTTGGCCTCTGAACACTTCAGTATGCTTTCTGAAATTATTTCTTTTCCAACAGCCATCTTTATTGGACGGGACGGAGAAGTAAGAAAGGTTCACACAGGGTTTAGTGGTCCAGGAACTGGGGATTACTACACGGCATACACATTAGAAACTGAGGCCTTTATTCAGAAATTATTGCTGTTGAAATAGGCTTAAAGCGCTATCTTGTCAACGCGTTTCTGGTGACGACCACCCTCAAATTCTGTGGTTAAAAATACCTCAACCATTTCACGTGCTTCATCAAAAGAAATAAATCGCGCAGGCAGTGCTAGAATGTTTGCATTATTGTGAAGACGTGAAAGCTCGGCTATTTCTTTTTTCCAACATAAGGCACTACGAATACCTGAATGTTTATTCGCCGTCATATTGATTCCGTTTCCTGAACCACATATAATTATTCCCAACATGCCCGGATTCGCTTCAACAAGATCTGCAACGGGATGTGCATAGTCAGGATAATCAATACTCTCTTCCGAAAAACAACCGAAATCCTTAACTTCATACCCTAAGTCTCGCAAATATTGACTTACTTGTTCTTTGAGTTGAAATCCTGCATGATCTGCCCCAATTGGAATAATCTTCATAATGATGTGTTTTGGTCTTTCAAATGTAATGCTTATGAACAATGCGGCCAAGTTTTAAACATTCAAGGATTTTTATAGAATAAAAACAGCAGTAAACACTGGGTTTTAAAGATGGGGTTTCACACAATAAAATCGATAAAATTGTGAATTAAGGTTCACAACTATTCAAAGATTTGTCTTGCACAGCTCATCAATTTTAAGAAAGCAAAATGCAAAGGACATACGCAAGGAAAGTTTTGGTGACTTATTGTTTATTTATGAATATGGTTTGACACATATGTTCCTCACTTTTACCAAAGAAATTATGCACGACGATATAAAATCGTATAATGTTCATTAAACGATAATGTACTGATAATCAAAAGTTTTATATGTCTTACAACTTGTTAATAAACATTCGCTTTTTGTTAATGACCTATTTTACAAGCAAAATGAATTCATTTTACACACATATAAACACCCTTAATAAAGAATAATAAATCTTCTTATTAAAAATAATTTTCTTTTATTCTATTTATATATTCAATTTGGTAAGTTGAAATCTAAAATTGACCTGAGTTGTCAAGAATTTTTAAATAACTTTGAGCATCAAGCATTTTTGAGATGGTGAAAATAAATATTCTTGTAGTTGAAGATGAATCGATTGTGTCTAAGGATATTCAACATTCGTTGCTTCGTTTTGGTTATGGTGTATCTGGATCATGTTCCAATGGTGAAAAAGCCATTGAACTAATACAAGATTTAAATCCAGATGTGGTTCTTATGGACATCAATCTTAAAGGTAGTTTGACTGGAATTGAAACGGCTGAAATCATCAAAAAAGAATTTTCCGTACCAGTTATTTTTCTCACAGCATATTCCGATGATTTAACTCTATCAAAAGCAGTGATAGCCGAGCCGTTTGGGTATATCATTAAACCATTCAAAGAAATTGATTTACACACAAATATCGAGTTGGCAGTGTATAAACATCAGAGAGAACAAGAGGTCATTCGTGAACGAAATTTTCTGTATTCTATTGTTGAGCAAAAAGAAGTGCTTGCTGATTTCTTTTTTGTGAAAACAAATAGTAAGCTCATTAAACTTCGTACCCAAGATGTTTTTTATGTGGAGGCATTGAAAGATTATGTGGTGATACATACGGCTGAAGCGCGTTACACAATCCATTCAACCATGAAGGATATTGAAATAAAATTGGGTAATTTAGATTTCATTCGTGTCCACCGATCGTTTATCGTACGAATGGATAAAATTGCCTCTATAGAATTCCCTAATTTATCCTTAGAAAAAGATAAAAAAATTATCCCAATAGGCGGTTCATACAGAGATGATTTGAGTGCTCGAATTCAAATGGTATAATTCCTTGTTTTACGGAATTAATTCTAGATCAATTTGACGTTTCCGAACGTGAACTTCTGAAATACGCACAGTGACCTTGTCTCCAAAGTTGTATTCCTTTTTAAAACGGGAACCCACTATTCTATATTTCTCAGCATCAAAGTAAAAACGATCTCCTGGAATTCCCATCATAGGAACCATTCCTTCACACTGATTTCCATCCATTCGTACAAACAAACCGAATTCTGCAATTCCAGATACAATACCAGTAAATACTTCCCCTACATGATCCAGAACAAATACTGTTTGGAAATATTTTGTGGATTCGCGCTCTGCATCTACGGCTTTTCTTTCCATCTTGGAAATGCGTTTACATACATCTGAAAGCTCATTGCCGTATCGGTGCTTTTTAGTGCTTAATTCTTCTTGTAGGACGCGATGGACGACCAAGTCGGCATAACGACGTATCGGCGATGTAAAATGCGTGTAGAAGTCAAATGCGAGCCCATAGTGACCGATATTGTCCGTTTCATAGGTTGCTTTTGCCATTGAACGAATGGCCATGGTTTGAATCAATGAATATTCTGGAGTATGGCGAATTTCATCCAACAGGGTGTTTATGTTCAATGCAATTTTATCCGGTTGCCGAGCATCCACCTTGTAACCAAACTTTTCTATAAAGACATTGAATAATGCAATTTTTGCTGCGTCTGGTTTATCGTGTACTCTGAAAATGAAGGGAACAATATCTCTCCCTTTTTTTGGTGAAGCGACAAATTTTGCTACATGTTTATTGGCCAACAACATGAACTCTTCAATGAGTTTGTGTGCATCTTTAGATGTCTTAATAATCACCTCGATTGGGTGACCGTCATCGTTTAAGCGGAAGCGGACTTCTTCAGATTCAATACTTAAAGCCCCATGTTTGAGGCGTGATTTTCGCAAAATTTTAGCGATTTTATCTAAAACAAGGATTTCATCCTTATAATCTCCGTCTTTTCCTTCGATAATTTCTTGTGCATCTTCATAGCTGAATCGTCTGTTGGAATGGATTACCGTCTTGCCAAACCACTGGTCATGAACCACGCCTGCCTCGTCGATTTCGAAAATCACGGAGAAGCTATATTTGTCTTCATTTGGACGAAGAGAACAAGCCATATTTGATAGTTGTTCTGGCAACATTGGAACAACTCTATCGACAAGATAAACAGAGTTTGAGCGCTTTAATGCTTCAATATCCATCGCGCTTCCTGGTCGAACATAATGACTAACATCCGCAATGTGAACACCCAATTCAATGTGTCCGTTTTCCAGTCTACGGAAAGAGAGCGCATCATCAAAATCTTTGGCGTCAACTGGATCGATGGTGAATGTTGTCACCCCGCGCATGTCTCTGCGGGTAGCAATTTCTCTTTCATCCAATTCCATTCCAACGGTTTCAGCTTCAACCAAAACAGCTTGTGGAAATTTATAGTCAATGCCATGATTGCATAAAATGCTAATCATTTCTGTATCGTTGGACCCAGGCTTACCAAGAACCTCTATAACTTCTCCGTAGGGATTGTCTGAAGTTTTTGGCCAAACAGTGATTTTTACTAGGGCTTTATCGCCGTTTTTAGCACCGTTTAATTTTTCTTTAGAAATGTAAATATCGGTTCCTGCTTTCAAGTTGTCGGGTACCAAAAAAGCAAATTTATCGTGCAATTCAATGGTACCGACATATTGAGATTTTTCACGTTCTAAAACCGTAATTATTTCGCCCTCATTTCTTGTTTTCCCCCGTTTAAAAATTCGCGCCCGAACACGATCACCATTGAGTGCTTGATTCAGATTTTGAGGAGCAATAAAAATATCTGATTCTTCATCGTCTGTCACAACAAAACCAGCGCCACGAGCGGTGAGTTCAATCGAGCCTTCAACTAAATCGTTTTTCACAGATAAGGAATAAACACCGTGTGCATGCGCTTGTAAAAAACCGTCATTAGTGAGTTCCTGCAACACATCAAACACGAGTTTTCTCAACGCGTTTTCTCTAACATCAACGAGAGCACAGACTTGTTTATGAGAAAGTACACTGTCAGGATTTTTATCAAACACTTTCCTCACGATGTGAAGAAGACTGTTTTTCATTTTTGCAGGTTTTCCGCTTTTGTTTTTTGACATGAATGGTAATTAAATCAGTGCGTTTTGTGTAAATATCATCTTTGCACCGCTTGAAGTTACGGCTTTCTTGGTTTTTGATAACTAGAAACACGCACTTCTTTTTATGTTTATCGAATTCCTTCGTATAAAGTATGTCTAAACTTGGTAACTTTATCGAGTATTCTTAAAAAAACACAGAATGAATCCACATGTTGAAAGTGCCTTAAATGACCAAGTTAAAAAGGAAGCATCCTCTTCTCAATTTTACCTAGCAATGGCCTCATGGGCCGAAAGTAACGGGCTAAATGGAACAGCAAAATTCATGTATCAACACTCTGATGAAGAGCGTTTTCACATGTTGAAATTGATTCACTTTATCAATGAAAGGGGTGGGAAAGCTATTATTCCCCTCGTTGAGCAGGCCCCAAAGGAGTTTGAAAATTTAGAAAACGTTTTTGAATTGTTGTTGGCCCACGAAATCAGAGTTACCGAAAGCATCAATAATTTGGTGGATATTTGTCTTCAACAAAAGGATTATACCACACATAATTTCGTGCAATGGTATGTTTCTGAACAATTGGAGGAAGAAGCGTTGGCGAGAACTGTTCTCGACAAGCTACGATTGATCGATGGAGACAAAGGTGGAATGTATATGTTCGATCGTGATTTGGAAAGCGCATCAGTTGGCGGTGCCGGTCAGGCTCCTCAAAAACAATAAAGACACGATTTAATGTTAAAATGGTATTTCATACTGGGCTTTGTACTCGCACAATTTGCTGCACAAAGCCAGTCTGCATACCGTTTTTCGAACTTTTCCATTACTGATGGGCTTTCTCAAAGTTCGGTCACATGCATTCTTCAAGACGACAACCACGCCCTGTGGATTGGCACGCAAGACGGATTGAATCGCTTTGACGGCAAGCAGTTTGAGGTGTTTTCTTCCGAGGACAGCGATGGATTGAAAAGTGAATACATCAAGTGTGGAATTAAAACAAGCGATGGACGTTTGTGGTTTGGAACAACGAATGGACTAAGTGTTTTTGACCCGACCACAGAGCGATTTACCCACCACACCATACCAGGAAAAATAGCCCTTCAGATAGAGGGGATTTGCACAGATCAACAAGGTGTATTGTGGTTGGCCACCTCAGGAAAAGGGGTAATTTCATTTGTTCCTAAAACAAAAAAATTCAAAGAACACAGCGCCCTTTCTGCGTCGCGACGCATACATGGTGTGTACAACGCATTGGACGGGGGAATATTTATCGTAACAGAAGATAAAGGTGTGTTTTTGTCTGATGAAAACAAATTGCGCTGTAAACAACTTGTTCTTCCTGCTTCTACCCAGCAAAATAGCATACAGCGCATTGTGACAAGCGCGAAAGGACAAACCTACTTTTGCACGAGTCAAGGGGTTTTTGAGTACATTTCAGGAAGCCAAAAACTCATTTTTCCAGCATTTACTCAACTCAACACTCAGTGGGGGGTGGTTTCAGTAAGTGATTTGGTGCAAACAGATGATGGAACAACGTATATTGTTACTTCCGGACAAGGATTATACACCCTCTATTCAAATGGTGCAATTGCCAAAAGCGCGCATGATTTACTTCAAAAAAACGCTCTGCTGTTTAATGATATCAATGTGCTTTTTTTAGACGATTCGGGCACCTTTTGGGCAGGTACAAAACGCGGCCTTTCAGGATTTGACCCAACAACACAGGGTTTTTTAGGAATTGGTCCCAGCGCGGATTTATCTCAAGGAATTCCCAAGCCCAATGTGTGGAGTTTCGGTGAGGATAAAAACGAAAAATATATCTTCGTAGGTACCGACTTAGGTATTTCACGCAGAAACAGATCTACAGGAACCTTCGAACAATACAATCGACCAGACATCAACACAACAGTTGGTGAAGGTGATGAAACAGCTGTTCTTTCAATGTATGTGATAGATCAAAACCATGTTTTAGCAGGTTGCGCTGACGGATTGTATGAATTAAACATCAATAATGGTGGTGGGTATACATTCAAACGGCTATACCTTCAACCAGAAAAAACCCTTTTACGCCATAACAGAGTTTATAGTATTGTGCACTGGAAGGATCAGAAATATTTTTTAGGAACAAAGTCTGGGGCCCTACTAGTTGATTTAAAAACAAAAGAGCTTACTGCATTTGAACATCGCGCGAAACACCCAAAGGAATCTATAGCATCAGGCGTTTGTCGCGTTGTGTACAAAGATAATTCGGGTAAAATTTGGTTTGCGACAAGTTCAGGAGAATTGAGTGTGCTTTCTGTTCGAAACGGCAAACCAAGTATTCTTCCTTATGAACACAACGCGCTGTTTCTGAGGGCATCAAAGGATTACATCAGCTCAATTTGTCAAACAGGACCGTATGAATATTGGTTCGGAACGATTGGTTCGGGGCTTATGAAGTGGAATGAGCGAACGAAGAAACTCGATGTTTTTCAAAAGAAACAAGGGCTTCCAAATAACGTTGTGTATGGGGTGTTAAAGGCGGACAACAAGCACTTGTGGTTGAGTACCAATAAAGGTTTGTGTCGCTTTGATATGTATGGAAGCAAGTGTGTGAATTACACAGAACGTGACGGGTTAATGAGTAATGAATTTAACATTGGTGCATACTTCAACAGTAAAAATGGAGAGCTCTATTTTGGGGGAATTTATGGGTACAATTATTTTCTACCAGAAAAGCTTTCGTTAAAAATAAAAGATGTTTCAGTAAAGATTGTCAAGTTTAAACTTGATAAAGGTTGGTTGTTGCCGGGAGATGTTGGATCTCCATTGAAGAAGCCCATTTCTTTAACCGACTTAATTACCTTGGGCTATAGGCAGCGAAGTTTTTCTGTGCGCTTTCAACCATCCAACCTGGGCCACTCTGACCTCATTAATTACAAATACATTTTGGAAGGGGCTGATGAGGGAGAGATGCTTATCGGTTCAACGAATGAATTGCGCTTTAGCTCCCTGTCACCAGGGACCTACGTTTTAAAGATTTATGCGCGCATCGGAGAAGGTCCCTGGAGTCAGATACCGGCAACCTTATCTATTGAAATTAAATCCCCTTTTTGGGCTACATGGTGGTTTATTGCAATCATTAGTGTGCTGTTGGCGGTTGCTATTCGACTTTTTGTGCGTGAACGAATCAACTCTGCCCGCCGTGATCAGGTGCGTTTGGAAATGAAAATTGCCGATCGAACACGAGAAATACGTGCGCAAAATGAAAAAATAGAAAACCAACGAAAGCAACTGGAACAGGAAAAAAATAAGGTTGTCGAGCAACAGCGCTTGCTGCAAATAGAGAAAGATAAGTCTGAAAAACTTCTGAAAAACATAATCCCTGAATCTACTGCTGAGGAGCTGAAAAACCTTGGTCGGTCCAGTGCCCGTGCCTATAAAACAGTATCTGTATTGTTTACCGATTTTGTTGGATTTACAAAAGCTGCAGAACGGATGACACCAACCGAACTGGTAGGAAAACTCGATGTTTATTTTAGAAAGTTTGACGAAATTATTGTTGCCAATGGGCTAGAGAAAATAAAAACGATTGGCGACGCTTATATGTGTGCAGGAGGCGTGCCTGTGCGGAACCTAACAAACCCTGTAGATACTTGCCTTGCCGCGCTGCAAATACAGCATTATATGGCAACACTAAAATATAATGCCATTGCCCACAATCAAGAATATTGGGATTTACGTCTAGGAATCAACACAGGAGAAGTGACCGCAGGGGTTATTGGAAGCGAGCGTTTGGCGTATGACATCTGGGGCTCAACTGTGAATCAAGCGCAGCGCATGGAGATGCTGGGCGAACCAGGAAAAGTGACCATTACCGGCAACACATTTAAATTTATTGAACCGTATTTTGAATGCACGTTTAGAGGCAAGGCTCAATCAAAAAGCAAAGGCCTGATCGATATGTACACAGTGGACCGCATTAAACTAGAACTTTCAATCAACGGAGAAGGGTTCTTGCCAAACGATCGATTCCATGAAATTGTCAACCTGCACCATTTTAGTTCCATCAACTATTACAAGGCGGAAAGACATATTATTCGAGTGCTGGAACAAGGGCTTTCAGAAAAATTACACTACCACAGCATTGAACACAGCATAGATGTTGTAAAAGCAGTTGAACGCTTGGCGCTGCTAGAGGGAATTACCGACGAAGGACTTTTCCTATTAAAAACAGCGGCAACCTATCACGATGCTGGATTTGTTGAACAATACGACAAAAACGAACCGATTGGCGCACGACTGGCTGAAGAAATTCTGCCGAAATATGGGTATACCGAACAACACATCGGAACGATCAAAGAACTTATTTATGTAACGCAGATCCCCCACGCACCCAAAAACAAACTTGAAGAAATCATGTGTGATGCCGATCTGGATTACCTCGGTAGAGATGATTTCCATGAGATCGCCGATTGTTTGCGACGCGAGCTCCGAGAACATGGAAAGATAGACTCAGATCGTAAGTGGGATGAAATACAAATACATTTCTTGACAACACACAGGTACTTTACAGATACAGCAATCAACACCCGTCAAGAAAAGAAGCTGGAGAACATTCAAGAGATTCGAGATCGTCTCGAACGCGATGAATACGAGGACTGATGTTATTGTTTAATTACGAATTACGAGTTACGAGTTACTTGTTTTGCGCTTCGAAGTAAGAACTAGTCTTAAAATCTTAATACGAATTTGATCCCTTTGGGAATTTGGAATTTGATTGCTTCGCAAATTCATCGACTTGCCACTTCGAGTAAAAGTATGTCTTACCCCAATAGAAGATTTAAATTCGAAGTTGAACTTAACTCGTAACTTTCAGAAGTATCTTGTCTTAATATCTTGACGTCTTAAAATCTTAATATCTAACTAAACAGAATGCTTTGTCCGTAAGGGCCCAAATCGATAGGATTCACCACCAAAGCTGGGATTCGCGCATCGTTGGTGATGATATATTGCTCGTAGTTGCTGCCCAAGGCGCTTAAAATCCCAGAGCGATTTAAGTTCATAATGGCAATTAAATCAGCGTCTAAGCCTACCGCATGTTTCACCACTTCTTTGTCAAAGCCGCTGCTTGGCGCCAATGTTGTCGTTACCTCAATGTTGCGCTCCGAAAAGAACTTGTTGGCAAAAAGAATATTTGATTGCACTTGGTGACGCAAAAAGTCATCTGTCTCGGCTGGTGTAATGACGTGAACGCGTGAATTGAAGTATGTGGCAATATTGGCGACGATCGCTAGTTTTTGTTTTGTTTCCTTGTGTAAATCCATGGGAACAACAATGTCGTCGTAGCCCGTTTGTTTAATCCCTTTTTCCTGAACAATAATAAAAGGTACGGTAGAGCTTGTAATCACTTTTAAGGCATGACTACCGGTTACGTGTTGCCATCCGTGAGCGCCATGTGTACCCATAAAAATTAACTCAGAATGGTGTTCCGCGGCAAATTCACCGATGTCCTCAAAAATACTCCCTACCCGAACGGTTGGAATCAAGGTAACACCCGATGTTTCATGAACACGAAGCACTTCTGCAAGTTGCTGCTCCGCTTTGGCAATTTGTTTTTCTTTGTTTACCACATGAAGTACGTAAATTTGAGCATTCAACGGACGAGCAGTCGCTATCGCGTGATCAAGTGCATTTTCAGCCACCTGAGTAAAATCGTGAGGTACGATAAAATTTTTTGTGTTCATTGTAGCGGATTTTTACCGAAAGTGATTCAAAACAAAAGTATAAAGAAACACTGATGCAGAAGAAAACTTTTGTCATTAATTTTACATAAAAACATTACATGTATGGCCATTATTGGTAAGCTATTAAAAAAATCAAATCAAATCAATCACAAGCGTGTGGTCAAACGAGGAAAAAGCCACGCCACTCAGCGAGAGACACTTGTAAATCTTTTGGATTACGCAAAAAACACATCCTTTGGTTTGGCGCATTTTTTTTCGAAAGTGGTCATTGATAAAAATCCAGTCAAGGCCTACCAGCAAATTACACCCATCACGGAGTACGAAGATTTTTATTCTTTGTGGTTAAGCAAAACGATTGAGGGCAATAAAGACCATACCTGGCCAGGAAGAGTGAAGTATTTTGCACTTTCTTCTGGAACCACAGGGTCCCCAAGCAAACGGATTCCGGTAACGGAACAAATGATTCGCTCGTTTCAAAAAACAAGTGTTCGCCAATTGTCCACACTACACGATTTAAATCTCTCAGAACATTTTTACAGCGCTTCAGCATTGGCCGTTGGGGGCAGTACAAAACTCACCAAAAAACGAAAACACATCGAAGGAGATTTGAGTGGGATCTTAAAAAAGCATACTTCGCTTATTGTTAGTCCGATCACCAAGCCGGGGAGTAAAATTGCCTCAATGAAAGATTGGAATGACAAGCTTGAAGCAATGATAGAGAAGGCGCCAAAATGGAACATTGGCATCATCGCGGGAATTCCGAGCTGGTGCATCATGCTGATGGAACGCATCGTGGAAAGGTATGGCTTAACTTCTATTCACGACATGTGGCCAAATCTTGAGGTGTACGTGCATGGCGGTGTATTTATGCAGCCTTATCTTCCGCGTTTAGAAAAAGTATTGGGAAAACCAATTCATCTCTTGGACACATACCTTGCGAGTGAAGGGTATTTTGCCTATCAAATGGCACCCAATTCTCAGGGAATGAAATTGATTTTAAATACGGGTGTGTTTTATGAATTTATTCCATTTACGAGTGAGTATTTTGATGAAGAAGGTCAAGTTCGAGACAAGCACACAGCGTTTGCCTTGAGTGAAATCCAAGAGGGTGTCGATTATGCCATAGTGATCAGCACCAACGCAGGACTTTGGCGCTATTTAATTGGCGACTTGGTCCGTTTTACGAATGTTACAGCGCAAGAATTGGTCATTACAGGTAGAATAAGGCAGTATTTAAGCTTGGTGGGTGAGCATATTTCATTGGAAAACATCAACGCAGCAATTATAACAAGCGCCATAAGCATGGGCATTGAAATATCAGAGTATTGCATTTATGCAGACATAGAAAGCCAAAAACACGTTTGGTTTGTTGGTTGCGATGATCCATGCGATGAACAGGCTCTGATCCAAAACTTGGACAATCAATTGTGCGCATTAAACGATGATTATGCATCGGCTAGAAAGTACAGCTTGAAGGCACCCGAAATTAAAGTGTTATCCGTTCAGCGCTTCTATGCGTTCATGAAGGAATCAGGGAAGATGGGGTCTCAGCATAAGTTCCCCCGGGTGTTGAATGTGGAACAAGCAAAACGATGGTTGACATTTTTATCCCTCAACCCGTGATTTCTCCCATTTCAGAAGCATCGTTTTTAGGAACATATTGACAAAAACGACGAGCACAATAATCGCCGAACCGGTGTAAAAATGGACGCTTAATTTTGTGTTTTCATGCAAGATGAAGATCGCTAATAATATGGTGTAGACAGGCTCCATGTTGATGGAAAGTGACACAGTAAACGCACCCAATCGCTTCACGAGGGCAATGGAGCCCAAGAATGTAAATGAAGTGCAAACAACACCAAGAAAGAGCAACCACAGAAAGTCTTCAGTTCGCATGGTAAACAATTCCGCATTGATCTCACCTTGAAACAAGAGGAAAACAGTCAAGAACAAGAAGGCGGAAATAAGTTCGTACAATGAAATGGTATGCGATGGCATACTTCGTGCCAGCTGTCCGTTTAACACACTGAACAAGGCCGCAAAGAACGCGGAAGAAAGGCCATAGATGAGGGCTTCATATTCTTTTTCATGGAACTCATCTGACACAAAATAAATCCCATAAACGACAGCCAATCCTAACAAAAACTCAAGCCATGAAAACTTCTTTTTGAATAACAACGGTTCAAGCCACGTCACGTGAAGTGTTGTTGTTGATAAACATAAGATTCCAAGAGAGGCAGTTGAAAGTTGAATGGACTTATAGAATGTCATCCAGTGAAGAGCTACGATTATTCCAACAGCAGCGATGGTCAAGAGCTGTTTTACTGAGTCAACGCGGAGCGACTTTTTTAAGAATACCAGCGCGATGGCTAGTCCTGTAAATCCGATCCAAGTGCGGTGCCACACCAAGGGGTAGGCGTCGAGGTGAATGAGTTTGCCTAAAATGCCTGTAAAGCCCCAAATGAAAATGATGACATGCAGCAGCGTGTGGTATTTCAGGTCTTTAATCACAGCGCGAAGGTAGGGAAATTATAAACCTATACTTTAATCGAAATCAAAACCGCCAAGCAAGAATTCTACTGACCTTATTGCCAAGTTGCATCTCGATGGTTTTTACATCACTCGCTCCAACGGCTTTTAAGGTTTTGTAGGCAGGTTTTAGGTTTTCTTGTTTGGACACAAGCGTGGTAAACCAACGGCAATTGGTTTTAAACAACACACTTTCGCGGATCATCGTTTGAAGGAAATGTATTTCTCCACCTTCGCACCACAATTCGTTGGCTTGACCACCAAAGTTTAACACTGGCTCATTCGTTTTCTTCTGACCGAGGTTCTTGGCTTTGCGCATTGATCCTGCGCTAACCTCTGCTTGTGAACCATGGAAAGGCGGGTTGCAAATGCTGAGATCAAAGCGGTCATCTGGATGAATGATCCCTTGAAAGATGTTGCTTCGGTTTGACTGTTTGCGCAACTCAATTGTGTTGTTCAAAATGGGGTTTTCATCAATGATGTATTGGGCATTTTTCAATGACGTTTCCTCAACATCAGATCCAACAAATGTCCACCCGTAGTCGATTACCCCAACAATAGGGTAAATGCAATTTGCACCCACACCGATGTCTAAGCAGTGAGTTTTTGTGTTCGAATTAAAAAGTTCTAATGCCTCTGCCACGCGGTGAATGTATTCCGCCCGTCCAGGAATGGGAGGACACAGAAAACCTTTCGGCACCGACCAATTTTTTATTCCATAAAAATGAATGAGCAAGGCCTTGTTGAGCGCCATTACGGCATCAGGATACGAAAAATCAATGGAGTCATCGCTGTAGTTGTTTACCCGAACAAAAGGCGCTAAATCAGCATGTGCAGCGATAAGTTCCGGAAAGTTGTACCGTTCGCGGTGCTTGTTTTTCTGGTGTAGGGTAGTTTTTATAGGCAATGTATCTCCTTCATCTTGTATAAAATCAAAAAACGCTATGTCCTCCGTGACTCTGTGGTTTATTCTAAGCAAGCATTTTACTTATCGTTTAATTTTTTACCGTAGAGGCGCAGAGAAAAAATCCTTTTGTTTAAGATGTCAATGACTAATTGGATTTTTTAATCGTTTTCTTTCGCTTCTCGTCAAGTTTTTGCTGCTTTTCATCGAGCTTTTTGTTTTTTTCATCCAGCTTGACTTGCTCTTCTTTTAGCTTGTCAAGCTTTTTTCCTTTCTTCACTTTATCGTCGAGTTTCTTTTGCTCTTGTTTCAAGGCTTTTCGTTCCTCATCGATTTCTTTTTGTTCTTCATCAAGTTTTTGCAGCTTCTCATCCAATTCTTTCATGGCCTCCGCTTCTTTGGCAGCTTCTTCTTTTGCTTTTTCGGCTTCTTTCTGAAGTTTCTCTGCTTCTTTCGCTTTTTCTTCCGCTTCTTTCTGCTGTTTTTCCGCTTCTTTCTTTGCCTCTTCTTCTACTTTAGCTTGCTTCTCAGCGTCTTTCTTCTGGTCTTTCTCCTCTTCAGCACGCTTCTTTGCGGCCTCTTCTTTGTCTTTCTGAGCATCTTTTTCAGCTTTGGCTTTATCTTCAGCTTCTTTTGCTTTTCGCTCAGCCTCTTTTGCTTCGTTGCTCTGTTCTTTTTGCTTTTGCTCAGCATCTTTCCGTGCCTGCTCTTCTTGTGCTTTGGCGTCGGCAGGATTAGAATTCTCTAAGGTCTTCGCTCGTTCGGCGGCTTCTTGTTCTCGGCGCTTCGCCTCTTCTTCACGGCGTTTTGCGTCTGCATTGATTTGCTCTTCTTTGGCCAATCGCTGACGTTCTGTTTCTTGTTTCTGGCGTTCGGCCTCACTCAAGTTTTTTTGAGCTTCAGTCATTTTTTGATCTGCTTGTGCCTGCTTTTCTTTCGCGATGCGCTCCTCTTCTTCACGCTGCTTGCGTACTTCCTCTTGACGCTTTATCGCCTCCTCTTTTTCTTTTGTGCTTTCTGCAGCTTCTTTTTCAAGTTCAGCAGTTTTTTGCTCAGAGCGTTGCGTTTTTTCTTCTATTTCTTTGATTTTTTCGTTTGATTCTGTCGTTACCTCCTCAGCAGTTTCTCCCTTAGATTTTAAGGCAAATGTATATGCGCGACCGTTCTCCAACACCTGATCAATCATCTTTTCGTCACGGTACATTGCGTGCGTCACGCTAATGTTTGAGATTTGTTTGCCATAGGTAGCAATGCTGATTGTAGCAACACCCTTGTCGTCTGTCATTCCCGCACCGATAGTAATGGTTCCTGTCGTAATTTTTACAAAAGCACCCTTGACCGCAACGCTATTTGAGGTTACGGAAATGGATATTGTAACTGCTTCGCGCTGTATGGTTTCTGTAGCGTCAATGCGTGTTTGTTTTGCGTGTAAACTAATTTGTCCAACCAATAAACAGCCAATAAGGATGAGGTATTTTTTCATAGCACAAGTTTAATTCGATATCTAGTACAATTTTAGTGTTTTTGAACGGGGAAATAAAGGGATTTTGAGCTATTTTTATCACATGCAATTTGTAGATGTTGTTGGTCAACAAGAATTAAAGAATCATTTCATTACCGAAATCAATAGTGGGAACATTGCCCATGCCCGACTGTTTTACGGAAAACCAGGCTATGGAGCACTGCCATTAGCACTGGCGTTTGTGGGCTATTTATTTTGTGATCAAAGACTTGAAAACGACAGTTGTGGTGTTTGTCCGTCGTGCTTGAAGGTACAGAAACTTCAGCATCCCGACCTTCATTTTTCTTACCCCAGCGTTCAGGCGGATGCCGAAAAATCGACGATGTTGATTAAACAATGGAGGGAACAAGTGAATGAAAACGCATATTTCACTGAGCTTGATTGGTTGAGTAGAATCGACCCGAAAGAGCGGAACATGATCATTAGTGTTCACGAAAGCCACGACATCATAAAAAGACTGAGCTTGAAGGCTTATGAGGGCGGTTACAAAGCAATGATCATTTGGTTGCCAGAATCAATGAATGCTCAATCGGCAAACAAGTTGTTGAAAGTGTTGGAAGAACCAACGCCAAAAACAGTGTTTATACTCGTGGCCGAGGCCCATGAGACGATGTTGCGCACGATTTTATCGCGCACACAAGTAGTGAGGGTGCCAAAAATTGAGGATGCTGAGTTGAAGGCGTATCTGAGGAAGGAAGGAAAATTGGAGCCCTCCGTCATCGACCGGATTGTCATTCAAGGCGATGGTGATTTCATTCAGGCGATGGCGGCTTTTGACAATGAGGATGATTCGACTGCGAATCGGGATTGGTTTATTAAACTCATGCGCGTGAGTTACCGGAAAGATGTGCTGGGCATGCTCGATTGGGCGGAGGAAATTTCTGGCGCAACGAAAGACAGTCAAAAGGTGTTTTTGGAGTATGCATTGCACATGGTTCGTCAAAGCATGTTGAAAAACTACACAGGAGACCAGTTGACCCGACTTACTCAAGATGAAGATGCGTTCTTAGCCAACTTTGCACGGTTCATTACAGGGAAAAATTTACGTGACTTTATGCTGACTTTCAGTGATTCACATTATTACATTGAGCGGAACGCAAATTCAAAAATACTTTTCACCAACATTAGCTTTCAGGTAATGCGGTATATCCATGCGGCTTAACAAGAAAATCGCAACGATTTTTTCATAACTTTACACAAAACGAATAGAATTATGGGTTGTTCAAATTGTAGCTCCGATGGTGGAACTCCACGGGGATGTAAAAACAACGGCAACTGTAGTTCCGGAGGTTGTAATAAACTTGAGGTCTTTGACTGGTTGTCCAACATTATGTTGCCATCAGGCCAAACACCATACGATATAGTGGAGGTTCGATTCAAGAACAGCCGAAAAGGGTTTTATAGAAACGCCAAAGGAATAGGTTTGTCTGTTGGGGATGTGGTTGTGGTTGAAACGAGTCCAGGTTACGATGTGGGCGTGGTTTCTGTATCAGGAGAATTGGCACGTATTCAAATCAAAAAGAAAGCACCTGGTTTTAAGCCAATCGAAGCGAAGAAAATCGTTCGCGTAGCAACTCAGGAAGATGTTGACAAATGGATTCAAGCAAGGTCTCTTGAAAAAGAGGTGATGTACCAATCCCGAACGCTTGCTGTGAATTTGAATCTCGAAATGAAAATCTCGGATGTTGAATACCAAGGAGACCTTAGTAAGGCAACATTCTTCTATACCGCAGAAGGTCGCGTAGATTTTCGCCAGCTGATCAAGGACATGGCGGATAAGTTTCGCATACGGATTGAAATGCGTCAAATTGGTTCCCGACAAGAAGCATCACGGCTCGGAGGAATCGGCTCGTGTGGCCGAGAATTGTGCTGCTCTACGTGGTTAACTGATTTTAGATCTGTCTCAACATCTGCTGCTCGATACCAACAACTGTCCTTAAATCCGCAAAAATTAGCCGGACAATGCGGAAAACTGAAGTGCTGCTTGAATTATGAGCTCGACATGTACCTTGACGCGATCAAGTCGTTCCCGAAAGCTGACACAAAACTTCAAACAGAAAAGGGTTCAGCATACCACATTAAAACGGACGTGTTTCGCAAACAAATGTGGTACGCCTATGAAGGGGATTCTGCTTCTGGGTTGATTCCTATGAATCCAGACCGTGTGCGTGAAATCATGAAGATGAATCAAGACGGCAAAAAACCAAGGGAGCTGAATGAGTATGTTGCAGAGGTCAAAATCAAAGAGCCGGACTATGAAAACGTAGTTGGTCAAGATAGTTTGAATCGTTTTGAACATGCATTCAAAAAGAACAACAACAACAATAGAAAGAAGAAGAAACCAGGGAACAATAGACCTACTGACGCGGTAAAATCTGCTGATAATCCCCAGCAAGTTAAAGCGGCAAATCCGAACCAAGCACAAAATCCTCAGGGAAACAACAGGCCTCAAGGATCTTCGGAGAATTCGAACAGTCCGCAGCAACGAACGAATCGGCCGAACAACCGCCGTCGCCCCAACCAAAACAATTCTGGCAATGAAAGCCCGCAATAGTCTAATTGGTGTTTTAGCGCTCCTCTTGTTGTGGTCGTGCGAGCAAACGGCGATGTATGAGCGCTCGTACACCTTCAAAAAGAACATGTGGGAACAAAATGTGAAGCCGCGATTTGTTTTTGATTTAAAGGAGGTGAATAAGGAACATGTATTTGTCTTGACCTTACGCACAACCACAGATTACAAATACAGCAATTTGTGGGTGTTTTTAAACACGAAAAATCCAAAAGGTGAAACAACCCGCGAACCCGTTGAAATTGCCGTGACCAATCCCGACGGCTCTTGGACTGGAAAGAAAACAGGAACAATCGTAGAAACGGAGGTGGTCTTTATTCGGAGCAAAGAGGGACAATTGGAAGTTTTTGATCGTCCTGGAAGCCCACCGAGAATGCTTAAATGTTCACTTGCTGAAGCAGGAAAACACACCTTTATGATTGAACAAGGTATTACCCAAATGGCAATTGATGAGGTTTTAGACCTTACTTTTTTGGTTGAAACACCAACAGATTAAAGAAGAAAAGGAAATAGGTTTGAACCGTGCAATCAAATCAATTGTTCGACGGAATATTGTAGGTGTAAGAAACCGCCAAAATGTGTTTCGTCAAAGGGTTTGATGCGTTCATTTGATGATCGAGAATATAACCCAAACTAATGTCGTGTGGACCATCGATCTCTAAGGCCACACCAGCGAATCCGCGGTATTTTGAAAATTGCCTTCCGCTTGGGCCAAAAGCAGGATTGTAGAAAAGTTCAAAACTTATAATGGGAGAAAAAAACGTGTTTTTCAGATCGTATTGAAATTGAGTTTTAAGCCGCACAGCTTGGTCAAATTCTGCGTCATAACCTGAGATGGAATTCAAGGTGTTGAATGAGTATTGGTACCGAAGACGCGCACGAAGATCTAAGCGTTTTTTTGCATACTTGAATTCTGTGTTGAAATTAAGTCGGTTGCTAAACAAATAATTCCCGTACTCATCCAATTTATAAACTCCACGATAGTCAACAGAAGGTTTAAACCATTTCGTCACTTTATATTTCACGGTTACCTGTGGGAAAAAAGTTTGATTCGGCGCTGCGCTTACACGCGAGGTGAAACTTACACCGTATTCGAGGTCCTTTGTGATTTCACCTTTAATACCCACATCAGCCCAAAGCATGCCAATTGATCGTTGTGAAACGGCATTCAGCGAGGCAAGAACAAGGACAAAAAGGAGGGGTAGTTTTTTCACCTTAATTTTTCTTGATCACGATTTCACCAGCATCAACAGTGCTTTTTTTGCCTGTTATTTCAACGCTTACAATGACCGCTTTTTGTTTGTCGGCATTCGCGGGTTCTGGCAAGACATCCTCGTACACATACAGTGTGTATTTTCCTGGCTGTAAGTACTTAAATTCGAATGTACCATCATAGCTGGCATTTACGTCATCGCTTGGAATTGTATTCCCTTCACCATAGCAGATGAACACTTTTTCGTCAGAACCGGGATAAATCCCCTCGAGTATTGATCCGCCAACATTGTAGTTGTTCACAGTTATTTTTCCAATAATGGACGAAGATCCACCCTGTCCTTCTACCTTTTGACAAGCAGAAAAAAGGAAGATTGCCACGGTAGAGAATCCAAAAGCAACAAGAATGCGTTTCATTTGAGTGAATTTTATTAAGGTCAAAAACAACTAAAAACAACTAAACACCTGTTTTTAGCGTCTCAAAGCTACGAATACATTTAATATATTCGTAATATTGAAAAGTTTTGCGCCTTTGCGCGAAGTAAAAAACAAAAACTAAATCAACTTTATGAAACGATTTTTACTCGTATTCGCCCTTTTAATATGCTCTTTTGTAGCAAATTCCCAAATCATTATTAATGAATATTCGTGTTCCAATGTTGCTGGTCCCCTAGATTCCTATGGACAGCGCGAAGACTGGGTTGAGCTTTACAATACCTCAGGAACAGCTGTTGACTTGACGGGCTACTACCTTTCAGACAATTCCAATAACTTATTGAAATGGCAAGTCCCAAGCGGAAGCATCAATGGAAATGGATTTAAAATGGTGTTTTGCTCGAGTAGAGGAACGGTGATTGCGAATGAATACCACCCAAGTTTTAACCTGAAACAAACGGAAGGTGACTGGATCATTGTGTCGAATCCCGCGGGTAGTGTTGTGGATTCTATAAAGATGATTCACATGACAAAGGCAAACCACTCGGTAGGTCGTTCAACCAATGCTGCTCCTGATTGGAAATTGTTTACTACACCTACACCAAACGCAAACAATACAGGCGCAATAAACTTTTACACTCCAATACCTGTAATGAGCCTTGCTCCTGGGTTCTATACAGGAAGTCAAACAGTAACAATCACCTGCCCAGAACCAACAGCGACAATTCGCTATACAACAAACGGGAGTAACCCAACAACGACATCAACCCTTTATTCTGGACCCATTACAATTTCAGCGACCACAGTATTGCGCGCAGTGGCGTTTAGCACGAATCAAGCGTCTTATACCGAAACAAACACCTACTTTATAAATGTTACGCATACGATTCCGGTTGTTTCGGTGTGTAGCCAAGACGTGTTTAACCTCGTGGCGAATGGTCAACAGGGAGGTGGAACCAAGGTGGGTTCATTTGAATTGTTTGAGGATGACGGTACGTTTAAAGACGAAGGCCAGGGAGATTTTAACAAACACGGAAACGACTCTTGGGCCTATGGTCAACGCGGCTTTGATTACATAACACGTGACCAGTATGGATACGCAGCAGACATTGAACACAAAATATTCCCTGAAAAGACCCGCGAAAATTTCCAACGTGTCATGTTAAAGCCTGCGGCGAGTGACAATTATTCATTTGAAAATGGAGCGCACATCCGCGATGCGTTTATTCATACACTTTCGATTCGTGCCGACATGAAGTTGGACGAAAGAACATGGAGACCAGCGATTGTCTATCTAAATGGCCAGTATTGGGGAGTATATGAAATTCGTGAAAAAGCGGATGACCACGATTATACCAACTATTACTTTGATCAGAATAAATACAATCTTCAATACCTAAAAACTTGGGGGGGTACTTGGCAAGATTACGGTGCGCCAAACGCTCAGCCAGCTTGGGATGGGTTAAGAAATTACATCTTGACTAACAATATGGCGAATGCAACAAACTTCAATTATGTGGATAGTTTATTGAACTGGCAATCGTTATGTGATTATTTCGTCTTCAATTCTTATGTTGTAAACCAAGACTGGTTGAATTGGAATACAGCATGGTGGAGAGGAATGGACCCACTTGGCGATAAGAAGAAATGGCGCTACACGCTTTGGGATATGGACGCTACTTTTGGGCATTACATTAACTACACAGGCATTCCAGATCCATCAGCAAATGCGGACCCGTGCAATGCTGAAAATCTACCCAATCCAGGTGGACAAGGACACACAGATATTCTTGAAAAATTAATCAATGAAAACCCCGCCGTTGAGCAATATTATGTGACGCGATACATTGACCTTGTGAACACTTATTTTTCGTGCAATTACATGAACCAATTGTTGGACAGTATGGTGAATGAAATTTCTCCGGAAATGCAAGGTCAAGTGAATAAATGGGGTGGTACTTTTACGGGTTGGCAGTCTCGCGTAAATCAGATGCAGACCTTTATGAATACACGTTGTACGGCATTGGCACAGGGATTAATTGATTGCTACCAGCTTTCAGGTCCTTATTCAGTGACATTTAACGTATCACCACCACTTTCTGGTGAAATTAAAGTCAATTCCATTTGGGCACCAACTTACCCTTGGACAACAAGTTACTTTGGAGGCATCAATACAAACCTCATTGCAAGAGCCAATCCTGGTTTCATTTTCGACCATTGGGAATATACCACCGGCCCACTGGGCGCAGCTGTTACTCAAGACACGAACAACATCAACATCGTTGGTGTTGAAAATATTGTTGCGGTATTCCTTGTGGACAACCCAGATCTTGATGGAGACGGTTTGTTGAATGTGGATGAAACGACCGTTGGCTCAGATCCGAACAATCCAGATACAGATGGAGATGGCGAAAACGACAGCTTAGAAGTAGGAGCGAACGTCCTTACCCCACTTGATATTGATGGGGATGGAATTATCGATGCGCTTGAATCGTCGATTGTAGATACCGATGGAGATGGTGTCTTTGATGAGGCCGATCCTGCCAATACCGACCCATGTGTTCCGAACATCAACGCAGGCCCATGTGACCAAGACAATGACGGCTTGACAAACGCTCAAGAAGGAACACTAGGCACAGACTCAACCAATCCAGATACGGATGGCGACGGAATTAGCGATGGAATTGAAGTCACCAACAGTTCAAACCCATTGAATCCGTGTGACCCGAATGATTCATCTCCAGATTGTCAGGTAGACACAGATGCGGATGGGGTAACCGATGCCCAAGAAGCGGTGGATGGAACAAGCACAACAGATCCATGTTCGTATGTGGTGGCATCAATCACGTTGCCAATCACTTCAGGTACAGATTGCGACAGCGACGGTTTATTGGATATAGATGAAATCGCAAATGGCAGCAACCCGTTTGATCCATGTGACCCGAATAACGCAGGAATCGATTGCATCAATGGCATCTATCTTCCAACAGGATTCTCGCCAAACGGCAATGGTCCAAACATGAATGAAACATTGGAAATCCTCGTTGGACAAGATGTGGCAAGCTTTACACTTTACATCTATGACCGTTGGGGAAATAAGATGGTACAAACAAGCGACAAAAACTTTACGTGGGACGGAAGCTACGACGGAAAACCATGCAATGCAGGTGTTTATGCGTATATTCTTGACGTGAAGTTTGTTACAGGGATTGAGGAGACGCGCTCAGGTAATATCACACTAATCCGATGATAATGAAGAGAGGATTGATCGCAGTTGCTTTTGCCTTGCCGTTTTTAGGTTCTGCACAAGACATTCATTTTTCGCAGACCGCACAAACGCCTTTGTTGATTAATCCGGCATGCGCGGGTGTTTACGACGGTTGGGAGCGCGTGGTTGTCAATCACCGAAATCAATGGCTTGGAGCTGGAACACAATTTATGACCAGTGTGGTTGCGGCCGACGCCAACTTCGGTAAGAACCGTGATAATTCGAAAGCGCACATGGGTCTCGGCTTGTTGTTTTACAATGACATTGGCGGAGATTCGCGTTTTGGCAATCAGACCGGAGCAATAACCTTAAGCGGTATTTTGCCAATGGGTAAAACTGGTCATATCCTTTCCGCTGGAATTCAAGGTGGTTTTGGCAACCGAACAGCCGATTATTCTAAATTGAGTTTTTCTTCTCAATGGTCGGGAGGCGGTTTCGATCAAACGATTGCCTCTGGTGAAGCAGCATCGGCGTCATTTCGTTACATCGACGCATCGGCAGGAATTTACTACGTGTACGATGGTGGAAAATCAACCTTTGCCCGAAACAATGACTTTAAGCTTCAGCTAGGTGTTTCAGGATATCACTTGAATCGTCCCGTGTTGAAGTATGCCACAGTGAATGGCGATCGCATGTACAGTAAGTTTGTTTTTCATGGCGCGGTAACGACAGATCTTGCGGATACAGATTGGTCTTTGGATGCCAGTGTCTTAGAGTTTATTCAAGGACCCCATTTGGAAACAATGCTTGGAATGATGTTTAAATACCGCTTCAAAGACGGAACAAAAATTACAGGATATAGTCAAGATGCGTACTTTGGTTTTGGTGCATATTACCGCTTGAATGATGCGGTAATTCCTTCGATCATGGTTGACTTCCGCGGATTCCGCTTTGGTGTGTCTTATGATGCAACGGTGTCTTCGATGGTGCGCGCCTACAAGGGTGGTTCAATAGAGTTTTCCTTGTCCTACACAAACTTGAGCCACGCCTTGTTTAAAAAGCGATAGACTTATACCTTGCAATGTAATCTGGGATAATGTAGTGACTTATGCCGCCTTGAATTTCTAGGCCCAATTCATCCCCTCCTCTGCGGTAGAAAAATCTAAGTATGTCTAAATTGTTGAACCAAATTTTGTCTGGATTTTTATTTCTTAGCCAATCCCCGGAAGAAAGAAATGATGCGGTGGCGGAATAAAAACATGATCAATAAATAAGGAATCAGCATCAAGTACAAGATACCAGAGTTGATGCTACTTCCGAATGATCCCTCATCCAATCCTGATCCTTGATCTGTCATCATACGACATTGTGAACACCCTTGTGAAAAGGAATGTGCAGCACACATAAAAAGCACTGCAACGGTTAAGATGATTTGACGTATTTTCATGAAACAAAGGTACTACAAAATGCAATTCACGCTTTTTTTATTCGACAAAATCACCAGTATAGTTATCTAGTTATCCATTCGAAATCCACAGATTTTAGCGTAACTTTGCTGCTCGATATCAAGTGCGCTTCATGAAACAACTATTATTTATCACGCTCCTTCTTTTTACTGCATGCACAGGAAATGAGCAATTGACGAAGGTCCCAAAAGATTTGGATAGTTTGGTGGTTTTTCGTCAAAAGGAATTCAACGCGGATCCAAAGAATGCTGATGCACGAAAATTGTTGGTCGATGCCTTGGTGTCCCGTGGAACCCAACGCATGAAAACGCAGGATTTCAATGGTGCACTGAAGGACGCTGCCTCAGCCTTTGGAAAAGACAGTACGGCGTTTGAATCACGGCTCTTGTATGCCAATGTGTTGAACAACAGCCCTAATCGATCAGAAGACGACAAGGCCATTGCCAAAAGGCATTACAAGGTTTTGCTAAAACAACAACCGAAGAACGCGACCGTTCTCGTCGGTCTTGCCTCATCCTTTGCCCAATTGATGGATTTCGAAAGCGCATTTAAGTACATTCGAAAGGCACAAAAAATTGACCCGAGATATAGAGATTCTTACACATTGGAGGGGTCTATTTACCGTCTTTTGGCTCAAATGGAGGAAGACCCTCGTTACTTGGAAAAAGCAAAGTCGGCCTATGAGCGCGCCGTGCAAGAAGACCCAAAATTCTACGAGGCGGACATGATGTTGGGAATGCTTTATGAGGCAGAAGGAAATCCAATTTGTATGGAATACTATACCACCGCTGTGAAGCTCCAGCCAAAGAATCCAGAAGTCATCTTCTCCCTGGCCTATGCCAAACAACAGTTCAATGAACCAAATGAAGCACTCCGTTTGTACCGCAAAATGGCTGTACTTGACACGGCGTTTTATCAGGCACAAGCATTAAATCAAATAGGGGTGATTAAACAATACGAATACAAGGAAATAGACAGCGCCATTTATTATTACAATTCAGCAACCCTGAGCAATCCAACCTTGTCCAATGCCTGGCATAATTTAGGAGTCTGCTATGAACAAAAAGGAGAGCGCATCAAGGCGATTGCTGCATACCGTTGGGCTGTAAAATACGACCCCAATATGAAGATTTCGAAAGACCGAATTGAAGCTCTGCTTTAAGCGATGAAGTTGAATCCAAAGTTTATTCAAGTAGCAGCCGATGCCGCTATCCCGCTCATGGGTTTTTTCCTGTGGGAATGGAACCTCTATTTTATATTCCTTTTTTATCTGATCGATTTATTTGCAACAGAAATCATCGCTCATTTATCTGCTCGAAAAATCAATGAATACCATGCTCAAAAACGGCTAGACCTAAAGCGCCCGTTCATTTCTTTGGCCTTGTTTATGGCTTCATTGTTCGTCGTACATGCTTTCATTGCCGCTGCTGTTCCTGGAATTGATTTTAAAAAGGAGGCGCTTGCATTTTGGTCGTATGAAGACATGGGAATCGCACAAGGTTACATATTGATTCCGCTTGTCCTATTTGTTGCCATTCAGCGCTACCGCATGGAGTTCTTGATGCGCGGAAAATTCCGAACAATTCAACCTTCCGTTTTTTGGCAGGGGCATTTTCGCATGTATTTCATGCTGATTGGAAGCGTGGGAATTGTACTTGGGCTCGCGTTATTGATCACCCTTCCTGAACTTGTGTATGTCTTGTCTGCGATAGCTTCCACAACACTATATACGCTTTATTTTAAAGCAGACTGACCTGTTCGTTTAACCCAGCGTGGCAGTAGAATGGCCCCAATAAAAAGGTAAGGGAAATAGGAAATTAAACGCCATAGTACTGCAATTCCAGCCAGCATGGCAGCAGACATCCCGAAAGGCATCAACAATTCTCCAAAGGCATATTCAGCCACACCACTTCCTCCAGGTGTTGGACTAATCAACATAAAGATCCAAAGCACCAGCTGTTTTCCTAGGATAAGTATGTGGTCCATGATTCCTAAATGGAGAAAGGCCTGGAGTAAAGCGTTGATCACCAAATAACGACAAATCCAACTGCAGCATGTGAAAAGAAAAGTTTTGCCCCAAAAGGAGAGCGGTTCTTTTCTCAGCTCTTTGGATGAAACAATTAAGTCCTCCGCTGTGCGCGAAACACCCCCTTTCCAGCGCTTCAAAAAGGGAAGCTTAAACAGTGTATTCAGGAACCAAGCCGACCATGAGGGCAGAATAAACACCGCGAAAAACAGAAATAGACAGGCAATCAGTATAATTGAAAAACCAATCCAGAACACCCATTGAACGCCCAAACTAAAGATGGTGTTTTCAGGAAATAGTGAGGAGCTATCGATAAATAAAAAGACGAGCGGAATCAAAAGCACATAAAACAGGTTGTCCATCATGGTGGTGATGAATACAATGGCGGTTGAACGCCCCAAGGGGATCTTTTCACGATTTAAGATAAACATGGCAACGGCAGCCCCACCAACAACACCAGGAGAAAGTGCTGAGGCAAACTCCCACAGCATGATGACAAGGAACGAGGATTTCCAACTGAGCTTCTTCCGCGTCAATACCCGAATGCGAATCATGTAAAAGAGGTCGCGACCAACCATGAAAAGAACGGCAATGAAGATCCACATGAACGAGGACCCTGTCCATTCGAGCTGCTTTAGAGCATCAGAAGCGTGCTGCTTGATGTAATCTCCTTGAGGCACAGCCATGAACTCGTGACGGTTGTGGATGTCGATTTTTCCGTTTTTATTGGAGTCACGCCATGCGTAATCACCCTTTCCATCTTTAACCTTTATAAATTGCACTTGTCGTACACCAGAAAACAAGAGGATTGCGGCAATCAATAACCCTAAGCCAACCGCCAACCAAATTTTCCATGGCTTAAAGGAATTTTTAAGGATGTCGTGTTGTTCTTCCATCTCCTAGGGCTGTAATTCAACAGAAACATCCCAATTCGCACGAACTTTAGTCGGCTTTGAAAAGCGGTATATCTGTTCTGGTTGAATGCGTTTTTTTAAGTCACCACCGCTCCACTTGCCGTCACCGTTCAGGTCTTCGATCAAAACAAAGGTGTACTCGGCAGGTTCCAAGTAGTCGTATCGTACCGTTGTTCCTCCAGTGCAAAGACGCTCACTTATGGTTTCGTTGCCTCGTTTTAACTGAAGAATCAAGGCCCCGGTGAAGTCGCGCAACACAGCGTAAAGCACCCCAAAGTCTTCGGTCTCGCCGTATTGAAACGTAAATCCTGTAGAATCCATCTTCTGGGTGCTCCCACAATTGATGGATCCTTTTTTAAAGATGACCACCCCTTTTTCTACTTTGGTTGTGGGAACAACAGTAAACTGATTCATACCGCGATAGGCAAGCTGAAAAGGCACGAAACTCGAGTCGGCTAAATTTTTCACGAAGATACATCCACTGTCGAGCGCTGTAATTCTTCCATTTACTGAAAATGTAAGTGTATCCAATGGCGTGTACATTCCACCTTTTCTGACCGACTCAATCCGCAAAGGAAAAGCTTTGTCCTTGGCTGAGATGCGTGTGCGAAGTGTGTCCACAAAAGTGTCTTTCAAAACGACTAAATTGGATTCTGTCAGGTCAGAAAATCCTTGGTAAATATAAAGACTGTCTTCAGTAATATGAGAGAGATCACCCTTTTCTATTGAAGAACCATTCAGCGAAAGCGTGGCATCTAACAACGAGAAATTAGCCCCAACTACATATCTATTGATTCCTGCAGCTTTGAACGTATTCACCTTTCTTTTTGAAACAGGGGTGAACATTCGAACAGCAAGAGTGTCAATCTTTCCGGATAGAATGTCTGCAGTGTCAGAAGAAAATCCACAGCGTTCTAGTGGCTGAATGCTCAAGTCTCCATTCATATCTTCAAAGGCGCGCACGACATATTTTCCATTCCGCAGATAGCGAAATCGAGCCATTCCATCCTTGCCGGTCTTGGCAAAATAGTAAGGACTCACCTCATTGGTATCTGTAAACAATCCAACAACCATTTTATCCAAAGGCGCAAGTGTCCACGCATCCGTGACCTGCACGCACAATGCTGAAGAGTCGATGCTTGTTCCGGTTGAAAACACATATTGAATCAATGAATCATTGCCCTCGGTAACATCTTTGATTGTCCCATTGAATGAAACTACGTAGGTGGTGTTCGGCTTAAAATCGCCGTCAAGTTTCACTGTAACTTGTTTCTTATTCAGTTGGGCGTCGAGCTTAATGCCACCGGGAACTATACTCATGGTTTGCAGTGGGCTGTTCAATTGGATATACTCGTCGAAATCTAAAGTAAAAGTCTTCTGAGTAAATCCGACTGTACCATTTATTGGATTTGTCTGCGTTGGGTTGGGCGCGACCGTGTCTTTTTCGCCTCCTGTA
>CAMBMC010000002.1 GCA_945868555.1 Chitinophaga pinensis
GATTGGGACCTTGGCGTAACCGAAGGAGGTTCATCAGGATCACCTTTGTATGACCAAAATCACCGAATCATTGGACAGCTGCATGGTGGTGCATCTGCTTGCGGTGGAGCAGTGCTTTCAGATGAGTACGGTAAGGTATCGGTGTCATGGAATCCTGCAGGAAGCGCGAACAGTGGTCAATTGAAATTCTGGCTTGACCCAAGCAATTCAGGTGCTGGATTTGTGAATGGGTACGACCCCGCTGGAGCTGTTGCCCTTGCGCTTGATGGTGGACTTTCGAACCTTACCGTGACGGAAACACAATTATGTGGAGGAACATTTGAACCAACGATGACCATTTCCAACGGTGGAACGACAACACTAACTACCGCAACAATTACGTACACCATCGATGGTGGTGCAGCACAAACATATAACTGGTCTGGATCGCTCGCACAATACCAAACTCAAACCATTACATTGCCTGCTGTTGCACTAGCACCTGGTGCGCATACGTTTAATGCCACATTGAGCAATCCAAACGCGGGAGTGGATGAAAACTCGGTAAATAACAACACGAGCTATAGCTTCACCATCAATCCAATCGCGCAAACAGTTGGATTCATCACGATCAACTTGCTTACGGATGATTATGCAGATGAATTGTACCTAGAGGTACGCAATTCAAGCGGTACATTGGTGTGGACAGAAGGGAATGAAAATGTTGCGGGTAACTTTGCAACAAACAATGCTCCTGCGCCGAATGATGCAACAAATCCACTGGAAAACAACACACAATACAACTGGAACCTGCCACTAACGGCAGTAGATTGCTATACATTTGGGATCTACGATTACTACGGTGATGGTGTTGGTGCTCAACAATGGGGAGGAACAGATGGTGACTTAACAATTACTAACAATACCTCTGCTCAGATTTTTGCCGTTGCCGATGCTGACTTCGGGTGATCTGCAACGACAGTCATTAAGAACATTAATCCTTCTGCAGGATTGGAAACTTTGGACAACACAAACGTAATCGTTTACCCAAATCCAGCGAAAGATCAATTGACAATTGCAGCTGGAATGAAAATGAACCACATCGAATTTGTTACTGTAACAGGTCAAACGATGTTCACTCAAATCGTAAACAACAACACGACGAACATACAATTGACCGGAGTTTCTTCAGGGATGTATTTCGTGAAAATCTATGCTGAAACAGGAATTGTTGTGAAGCAAGTAGTTGTGAAATAACTCACTTTGATAAAATGAAAAAGTCCACTCCGGTGGACTTTTTTTATGCTCAGTATTTTATAAACACATTCTTAGGTTCAGTGAAGAAGCGAAGCGCTTCCCAGCCGCCTTCACGACCTACACCCGAGGACTTCACCCCACCAAAAGGAGTTCTTAAGTCCCGCACCAACCACGCATTCACCCACACAATTCCCGATTGAATGTGATCCGCCATGCGGTGTGCGCGTTTCAAGTCGGATGTCCATAGGGTCGCTGCTAATCCGTATTCTGTTGAATTGGCCATCATCAACACCTCATCCTCTTTATCAAAAGGCATAATCGTCACCACTGGCCCGAAAATCTCTTCCTGATTGGTGCGGCAATCATAGGTTAATCCTTCAATCACCGTTGGACGAACATAATACCCTTCATGATAAGGTGCATCCAAGATGACACGTTCGCCGCCCGTCAGCACTGTTCCGCCTTCTTGCTTTGCCAATTCGACATACGAAAGTACTTTTTCCATGTGTGGCTTCGACACCAAAGCACCCATGCGTGCAGCGGGATCTTGTGGGAAAGACACTACGGTTCGACTCACTTTTTCCACAAACGCGGTTTTGAATTTTTCATAGATTGGCCGTTCAACAAAGATGCGTGAACCACACAAACAGATTTGACCTTGATTTGCAAAAGACGAGCGCATGGTGGTACTCAACATGTCCTCAAAATCACAATCGGCAAAGATGATGTTTGGATTTTTTCCTCCCAATTCAAGCGAAAGCTTTTTAAACATCGGTGCGGCAGTTCGGGCGATGTATTCCCCCGTCTTTGTTCCACCAGTAAATGAAATGGCTTTGATTTTAGGATGCTTCACGATGGCATCACCTACCGATCCACCCAAGCCGTGTAGGATATTCAAAACCCCATCAGGCATGCCTGCATCTTTACATACTTGTCCAAGTAAATATGCGGTATATGGCGTAATTTCAGATGGCTTTGCGACAACACAATTCCCTGCGGCCAATGCTGGTGCTATTTTCCAAGAGAACAAATACAGAGGCAGATTCCATGGCGAAATACAGCCCACAATTCCAATGGGTTTGCGCAAGGTATAATTGATTCCCTCTCCTACCATGTTGTGCGATTCAGAGGCAAAATGTTCAATGGCTGTGGCGAAAAAATGAAAATTCGATACGGCGCGTGGAATATCCACATGAGCCGCCAAAGACTCTGGTTTTCCATTGTCACGCGATTCAGCCGCCACAAACTCGTCCATTCGCGCTTCAATTCCTTTAGAAACACGCATCATCACAGCTCCACGTTCATCAATCGTCATGGCTGACCAAATGGGAAATGCGGCTTCAGCTGCTTCAACAGCCAGCTCCACATCCTTGTCATCCGAATTCGGAATCAAACAATACACTTGACCCGTTGCCGGTTCGACATTGTCGATGTATTGGCCGTTTACTGGAGGACAATAAGCCCCATTGATGAAATTTTGTATTTTTTCCATGTGGTAAAATCTGTGGCGAATTTACATTGAAAATTTGATGTTTAGTTCTGGTAAAGAATGGATCAATACCCCATCGTTTTTCCTTTATCTACTGCTGGGATTCCGTCGACCAACCAACTAGGTGCCGGCTGACCTTGTAAATAATGGTCAAAAAACTGCCGCATGCGAATGCTCAAATCTATCCTGTTGGCATTTTCCATGAGGTTGTGGTCATCGCCATTGTAGTTGAGAAGCCAGCAAGGTTTGCCTAAGCGGCGCATGCCTGTAAACAATTCAATCCCTTGGTACCATGGCACTGCGCCATCTTTGTCGTTGGCCATGATTAACAAGGGGGTACGCACATTTGGCAAATGAAAGAGTGGAGAATTCTCACGGTAAAGCTCCGGTGCCTCCCAAATGGTTTTTCCAATGCGGCTTTGGGTGCGTTCGTACTGAAACTGACGATTGACACCACTTCCCCAGCGAATTCCTCCGTAGGCAGAGAACATGTTCGACACAGGCGCACCTGCCATTGCTGCGCGGTAACGTGTTGTCATCGTAATCAACTGCGCCGTTTGGTATCCTCCCCAACTTTGTCCTTGCAAGCCCATGCGTGTTGAATCTATGGCGGGAACCAATTTGAGTACGTGATCTGTTCCACTCATGATGCAATCGTACGCCGATTGTGCTGGATGTCCTACTTTGTAGCGGATGTCTGGTATAAACACGAGGTATCCCGCTGATGCGTATTCGGTTGGATAAATGATTGATGCGGTTGGTTTCGGCACCGAATGGTTGAACAATTCATCGGAATTTAACTCGTAGTAATAAATCATAAGCGGGTATTTCTTGCTCGGATCAAAATCCTCTGGTTTGTAAAGCAAGCCTTCGAGTGGAATACCGCTGTAACTTTTCCAATTCACCAATTCTACCGTTGCCCAATTGTATTCTGCTTGCTGAGCATTCGTTACCGAAACTTGTCGCTCATTACTAAAGTTATCCCTTGTCAGGCGAAGATCCGGATACATGCTGATGGACATCTTGCGGAAAATGATGGATTCACCGTTCTTGGAGCGCGCCATGTAAGTTATTTTGTGATCGGTGTTGTACAACTCTTTGACATCAAAATGATCCTCATGATCAATCAACTCGTAAACATGTGCGCCTTTCGATTTTTCATCAAATCCAGTAATGTAGGCATTCTTCGTGTCGATGTAAGCACTATCTCGATTCCACAGATTCAATTCCATTTTAATTTTCGACGCTTGCCCAATTCCTTCCGTTACGCAGGTCATTATTCCTAAACGCGTATTGTACACCCAGATGTCATAGGCTGAATGGAGGTAAAGAAATTGTTCATCCGATGAATAGCCAACAACCCCATAAGGATCAGGAGTCAAAGGCATTCCATTCGCATCCGTCTGCCAATTGACATTTTTCAACGAACAAGTCATGCAATTCACCTTATTGCTGCTCAGATTCTTGCTATAAAACTGCCCTTCTGTTCCATCAAACCACGAATACAAATTCCCTAATGGTGACAAAGATCCATTGAATTCGACGCCTTCCTTAATCAGTTCTATTTTTCCGTCTTTTAATGAAATGCGGTAATGATCCTCACGGCCTGGAACTTCCCACTGCTTTTCAATGGCATAACGTTCATCTGCCACAGCAAAAAGATAGTCGCCCTTGATGTCTTCCGTTACACGCACATTCATGGTATCCGCAGCAAGCTGAAGCACCGTACTATCCAACAAACCATACCGGTATAAGGTAGAGCGTTTTTCATCCCGCTTGAGTTCGACCAACTGTTGCGATTGCAAACGCTTGTCGGCATAATGCCAAATGTCGAGTTCTACCTTTTCCTTTTCTAAAAGCGTATCTTTCTTCTCCACCTCTGGACGTTCATCCACCCCGAAGAAGAGGTAATTTCCATCTTTCGTGAAGAGCAAATCGAAATTTTCAGTCACAGAATTTCCATTGCCAATGCGCACATCTGAAGTGTCCACCAAACGAGTCGTTTTCGTTTCAAGCGAATAAATGTATAGCCCATAAGACTTGGCATCCGTTGTGTCATTACTCGCCAAGTAGGCAATGTTTTTTCCGGAATGGTCAAAGGTCAAGGAAGTGATGGAGGTATATTTTTTCGAAATGGCATGAGCCTCCACCGAAGGGAAATGCTTCAGTAACACTTGATTCGAATCTTGTTTTACCTTTTGATGTTCGACCAAACAGAGGTCAGTGCCTGATTTCGCTAAGGCATAATCGACTACATTTTTGAATTGTTCCTTTTTCCCAGAAATGGGATCGAGCACCGTTAACACCTTTCCGTCCGATTTGATATTTGGCTCTTTTTTCTTCTTTTTGGCTAAAAAACACTTCTTTTTTGACTTTTTTGAGGTGTTTTTATCGTTTTTGATCACATTTTCGTCAAGGATGTAGGAAAGTAAATTGTGCTCTTCACCCACAGAAAACGACTTTAGTAATGGAATTTTAATGAGCGAATCGCTTGCCAACAGGTAAATGCCTAAGCTATCTTTCGGCCATTTCTTCTTATCGACCTTATTCAACTCACAATTGCGCAGGGTATCAAATCCCGGGAGAATACGAAATGCGATGTAATCACTTTTCATGGAAAACTGCGCCCCCTTGCCTCTCGGAATGGAATCCGTTTTTCCAGAGTCGACATTATATATGTAGAGATAGCCATCCCCACGGTGCGGATTTATTTCGAAAGACACATACTTTCCATTTGGCGACACCAATTGATTTTCATTTTTCTTCCAGCCGTTGTAAACGGTGTGATCAATGATTTTTTTTTGTCCGTAAAGCAGTCCTGTAAAAAGAAGGCTCAACAAAAGAAGAGAATAACGCATGCGCAGTTGATTTGAGGGGATAAAAATACGAAAACGACGGAAAGAAGGCTACACGAAGAGTTCAGACGCAATGTAATCTGCCATCAAGCGCCCCTCGCGTGTTAGAATCACATGTGTATCGGTTTTGACCAACCACTTCTTTGCTTCGAAGTACTTCAAGGTTTCTTCAAATGCCTCTGTTGGCAATGCAATTTGAAACAAGTCCTGTAAATTCACTCCCCACGACGTGCGCAATCCTGTCATCAGCATTTCATTCCACCGGTCTTTGGGGGACAGGACTTCTCGTTCAAACCATGCCTCATTTGCCCCGAAATCAGCCATATACTTGGCGTTATTCGCAACATTCCATCGACGTTCACTGCCATTGAACGAATGCGCTGAAGGACCAATACCAAGGTAGTTGACCCCTTTCCAGTAGCTGCTATTGTGCACGGCTTCCAATCCTGGTAGTCCGAAATTGGAAATCTCGTAGTGATGAAATCCATGACGTGTGAGTCGATCAATCAAGTGCAAAAACTGCGCGCTCTGCGCTTCATCTCCAACGGGAGTAAGTTGACCAGAATGGACGAGTTTGTAGAGTGCTGTTTTTTTCTCGACAGTCAAGCAATAGGCAGAAATGTGTTGAATTCCCATACCCAAAACACGTTCGATGTGCGCCTGCCATTCCTTCAAAGACAAATCAGGCAAGCCATAAATGAGGTCGACACTGATGTTTGAAAATCCTGCCGCTTGAGCAATGGACACACATTGTTCGGCTTCCAAGGCCGAATGTGATCGGTTCATCCATGTGAGATCATCCTCACGAAACGACTGCAAACCAATAGACAAGCGATTGATTCCTATAGATTTCCATGCAATACAATTCGCTTCGGTGATGTCATCTGGATTGGCTTCGAGCGTGATTTCGGCCGTATCCAAGACCTCAAAATTGTCACTTATTGAGCTTAAAAAAGAGGCGATTTCACTCGGAACGAGCACGCTCGGCGTTCCTCCACCGAAATAGATGCTTTCAATGAAATTGGTGCCGAGTTCTGACTTTCGCAAGAGCAGTTCAGATTGCATGGTATCCAGCATGCGTTCACGGTAGCTGGCGAAGGTGGTGCTAAAGTGAAAATCACAGTAGGAGCACTTTTTTTTGCAGAAAGGAACATGGATATAAATGCCTGCCATGGCGCAAAGATAAGTCATGTTGCCACGCGAGGTGATGAAATTGAAGTTCGCGCGTATTTTCTTTGAACAATCATTTTGCCCAAGCGCTTTTTTTAGTATCTTCAATGTAATGAAATCAACCTACACCACTTCCAATCCTGCGGAGTTTACTGAGCGCTTTATCAACCAAACCAATCAATCGGTCTTTTTGACGGGCAAAGCGGGTACAGGAAAAACCACGCTTCTTCGAAAAATCATTCAATCCACGCATAAAAACGCCGTCATTGTTGCACCTACAGGGATCGCAGCGCTCAATGCTGGCGGGGTTACCATCCATTCCTTTTTTCAGTTGCCCTTTGGCGCATTCATTCCAGAATTTATGAAGCCGCCAGAAACACCTACGGTAAAGTTTGAAACCAAGGAAACACTGTCGCGGCATTTTACCATGAACAAGCAACGCCGCGCCATCATGCAAAATTTGGAGTTGTTGATCATCGATGAAGTCAGTATGCTGAGGGCAGATTTACTCGATGCAATGGATTGGACCCTCAGAAATGTGCGACGTATTTCTCAACCCTTTGGCGGTGTTCAAGTGCTTTACATTGGTGATTTGCTTCAGTTGCCGCCCGTCGTAAAACCCGATGAATGGAATGTGTTGCGAAACCACTATGCAGGCATGTTCTTTTTCAATTCAAAAGTGATTCAAGAACAACCAGCCTTGTACATCGAGCTTTCAACGATTTTCCGTCAGCAAGACACCAATTTTATTGAGGTCCTCAACCACCTTCGCGACAACCGCATCACTGAATCAGACATTACCCTTTTGAACCACTACGTCAATCCTACCTTTGACGCACTCAAAACAGAAGGATACATCACCCTTACCACCCACAATGCCAAGGCCGATACCATGAATGCGAAAGCCTTGGCAACCTTGAAAGGAAAGATTTTCCATTATTCGGCAGAAATTACCGGAGAATTCCCGCCCCACATGTATCCCATTGATCCAGAGATGGAACTTAAAGTAGATGCACAAGTGATGTTCATTAAGAATGACATCGCGATGGACAAGCAATTTTACAACGGGAAAATGGGAAAAATTCAGTCCTTATCGAAGGATGAAATCTGTGTACATTTTCCGGAAGAAAACAAAACCATTACTGTTGATCATTACGAGTGGAACAACATTCGGTATGCTATGGACGAGCGCACGGGTGAAATCAAAGAAGAGGTGCTCGGCACCTTTGTACATTACCCCTTAAAACTTGCGTGGGCGATTACAGTTCACAAAAGTCAAGGACTCACATTTGACAAAGCCGTGCTTGATGTTACACAAGTTTTTGCGCCTGGACAGGCCTATGTTGCCCTTTCACGTCTTCGCTCACTCGAAGGATTGGTACTTCTGAGTCCCATGCGGATGAATGGGCTTTCAAGTGATCAATCGGTAGTGTCATTTGCCCAACACAAAGCAGACGAATCTATGCTTGAATCGCATCTGACAAGCGCCACCAAGAAGTACCTCTATGCTACAATGCTCGCCGCCTTCGATTGGTACGGACTTGTCTCTGCCTGGCACATTCACGAAGCGACTTATCGAAATGCCGGATCAAAAACAGAAAAAGGAAAAAACAAACCTTGGCTGGCCGCGCAACTTCAAGCACTAAATAGTGCCAATGATGCTGCTAAAAAATTTCAGAGCCAAATTGAGCGAATTTTTGTTTCACAACACATTGATCTTGCCTTTCTACATCAACGAACAGATGCTGCGTACACGTATTTTTTTAAGATTTTAGATGGCATCCTCTTGAGCAACTTGAAAAAGATGGCTGAATTGGGACGCGTGAGAAAAACAAAAACGTACGCTGATGAACTTGGTGAATTGGATGAATTGTTGACTTCAACCGTATTAAAAATCAAGAAAATCAGGCTACTCACTGAAGCGCTACATGCCGGAAAAGACATCACCAAAGAGTTGGTTTGGAACGCCGAAATCCGCAACTATAAGAACGCCAAACTAGCGATTGTTCGTCAAGAAGCACAAAGCAACCGGTCGCTCTTGGATATGGACGAGGATGATGTTCCCGTTCTTAGTAAACAAGTCAAGTCGAAAAAAGCCAGCGAAAAGAAAGAGAAAAAAAGCACCTATGAACAAACCTTGGAATTGTTGCATGAAGGACTTGATCCAGAGCAAGTAGCGAAGGAGCGAAGAGTATCTGTTAAAACAATTCTTAACCATTGTGCAGTGTTGATTAAAGAGGATAAATTGTCCATTGAAGAGGTGCTGAATCAAGACCGTATTAATGAGCTCTACGACCTCATCGGAGAATATGCCGAAACATCACTTACCCCATTGAAAGAGCGCTTAGGTGATGACGTGAGCTATGAGGAACTTCGCTTGTGGCAAGCAGCAAAAATGAGGGATTGAATCGCTAATTTTGTAAAAAACGAACAGTAAAAACAAAGAAATATGAAAACAAATCACGAAATCGATTACTTCATCCACGGGGAAGAAATGCAGATGGTTGAAATTGAACTCGATCCACAAGAAACGGCCATCGCCGAGTCGGGGTCGTTCATGTATATGGATGATGGCATTTCAATGGAAACAATCTTTGGGGATGGATCACAACAGCAACAAAGTGCAGGATTCATGGGGAAATTGTGGGGCGCAGGTAAACGCTTATTGACCGGTGAAAGCTTGTTCATGACAGCGTTTACACACAACGGAACGGGCAAAGCACGCGTGGCTTTCGCATCGCCTTATCCTGGAAAGATCATTCCAATTGATTTATCACAGTACAACGGAAAACTCATCTGCCAGAAAGATTCATTCTTGTGCGCTGCGAAAGGAGTTGCCATTGGGATTGAGTTTCAGCGCAAACTGGGCACTGGATTATTCGGGGGAGAAGGATTCATCATGCAAAAACTCGAGGGCGATGGAATGGCTTTTTGTCACGCTGGTGGACATATCATGAAACGCACACTAAAACCGGGTGAAGTATTGCGTGTCGACACGGGATGTATTGTCGCTTATACGCAAGACATCGACTACGACATTCAGTTTGTTGGTGGCATCAAAAACACCATTTTTGGCGGTGAAGGATTGTTTTTCGCCACCTTGCGTGGACCGGGAGAAGTGTGGTTGCAAACCTTACCGATTTCACGATTGGCTTCACGGATCTTGTCATACGGAACAGGAACTCGAAAAGAAGAAGGCAGCATACTTGGAGGATTGGGGAACTTGCTTGATGGCGATGGAAGGTAGTATTAGTTACTAATGACTAGTTACTAATGACTAGTTACTAATGACTAAAACAAATGTAATTCTTAATTCTTTACAAATATTTCATGGAAAAAAGTTGGCTCACAAAACCTCTCCCTGCACACAATGTGGCATTCAAACCAGATTGTGTCGTCTCGAAGCTATTGATGCAGCGAGGGATTCAAAGCCCCATGGAAGCCAATGCCTTCTTCAATCCAGATTTGAATGGCTTGCACGATCCATTTCTGATGAAGGACCTCAGCGAGGCGGTTGATCGTGTGAACCAAGCGATGGAGAAGGGTGAGAAAATACTTCTTTTTGGAGACTACGATGTGGATGGTACAACAGCCGTAGCATTGATGTACACGCAGCTGAAAAAACACTACGACAAGGTCGACTTTTACATTCCTGATCGCTATGCCGAAGGGTATGGTGTAAGTTTCATCGGGATTGACTTTGCTGCTGAAAACAATTTTACACTCATCATTTCATTGGACTGCGGAATCCGTTCTGTTGCTCATGTCGCTTATGCCAAAGAAAAAGGCGTAGACTTCATCGTCTGTGACCACCACCAGCCTGGGGATGAACTGCCAAATTGCTTGGTTCTAGACCCGAAACGCAGTGGTTGCACCTATCCCTACAAGGAACTTTCGGGCTGTGGGGTTGGGTTCAAACTGCTTCAAGGATTAACACTTCGGAACGAGTGGTCAATGAGCGATTTACTAGAAAACCTCGATCTTTTGGCCATTAGCATTGGCGCCGACATCGTGGCGATTACAGGTGAGAATCGCATTTTATGTGCACACGGACTAAAACAGCTCAATACGCGTCCACGCTTGGCCTTTCGTGAATTGCTCGCTGTGGCAAAAAAGGAGTTTCCACTTACCCTTACTGACGTCGTTTTCATTATAGCTCCTCGAATAAATGCCGCAGGTCGACTTCGAAGTGGACGCATCGCGGTTGAATTGATGATCTCCGAAAATACCGCGGCCATCCAAACATTGGCTCGGGAAATTGACCAAGACAATCAAAACCGAAAGGCTCTCGACAAAAGCATAACCGCTGAAGCCATTGATGTCATGGAAAAGCATCCAGCCTACGAAGTGAAAAAATCTACTGTTGTTTTTCGGCCTGATTGGCACAAAGGGGTCGTTGGAATTGTTGCATCCCGACTCATTGAAAAACGATTTCGTCCTACCATCGTTTTGACGGAATCGAACGGAAAAGCAACAGGTTCTGCGCGCACGGTGAATGATTTCGATCTCTATGGTGCCTTGTGCCAATGTACGGAACACCTGGAACAATTTGGTGGTCACCGACACGCTGCGGGAATGACCATGACCTTGGAGAATGTTGCACCTTTTATGGAAAAATTTGAGTCCGTGGTGCAAGAAACCATTTCAGCTGAAGATGAATTTCCCACCGTCAAGATCGACCTGGAAGTGGAATTCAGCCAAATTTTTTCAAAAGAAGAAAACAGAACGAGGGTACCCCAACTCAAACGGGATTTGGCGGGATTTGAACCCCATGGACCGGGAAATATGACACCAATTTTTATGGCACGTAATGTTTACTCGCGAGATTTTCGCATTCTGAAAGACGCTCACCTCAAGCTGCTAGTGACTCAGCCACAATACGACATTGCCATCGATGCGATTGCCTTCAATATGGCCGATAAAGTTGCACTCATCACACACGGCATGCCCTATGACATCGCGTTTACCATGGAAATTAATGCGTGGAATGGCAAGGAAACACTGCAGTTGAACATTAAAGACATTCGGGAAGCAGAACAAGCCTAATGTTGGATTTGGATGGATTGATGTCGATCTTCGATCTTAAGAATGTATGTGCCATTGAAAAGGACTGTTGCATCAATGTTAGTTTGTAGATTTTCCGCTTGTGATGAATAGACGATTCTTCCGGAAAGATCAATAATTGTGATTATATCTCCTTGGTTTGTATTTAAAGTCAAGATCTCAGCACACGGGTTTGGATAGGCATTCAAGGAAAGAGTTTGTGTTGGCACATTCAACACATTGGAAATTCGCCATGTTTCTTTGAAGCGCTGTGTGTTCGAAATTCCGGTAGTGAAATAAAAGTCAGGGCCAAAAGCGAAAGACATTGTGCCTTTTCTAGGAGTAGAAATGAAGGAAGTCAATCCAGTCAGCACCCAAGTATTGATGTCGAGGACTTGAAGATCATTCAAAACCACGTTCGATGCATCCAATCCCCCAAAAAAGGAGACGAGATTGTTCGTTCGGGCGGTGCCAATGTAGCATCGCGGTGAAAGCCCAGGATTCGGTAGAGAAATCCATTGCTGTGTTGTAGAATTGAACTGATAGAACCCTGTATTCAAAGCTGTTTGGTTATTCAAATTGTTTCGACCTAGACCAACAAAGCCAAGGTCGTTGTACTCGAAGGATGTCCCTCTCCAAATGCCATTGCCCGGAAGCGCTGTTTTTTGTGTCCATTGGTTGTTGTTGATGTCATAAGCCCAAACTTCAGACAATGTTCCTTGTTGGTTTTTACCACCTACAATAAACAGTGTGTCCCCCAAAACAAAGTGAGCTGAACCGCCCCTGCCATCAGCGGGCAATGGCGCCAGCACTGACCAACTGTTCGAAAGAGGATTGTATTCCCACAAGTCGTTGCTAAAACTTCCATCACATTTGGCACCACCGAAAACATAACCCAAGCCATTCTTTGAGACTCCAACAGCATATTGCCTTTCCTCTCCAATTGGAAGATCTGCACAATCTGACCACGTCATTGTAACTGCGTTGTACTTATAAAAATCACGCATACAGCTGAAACCATTGTCCCTACCCAAGCCGGTATAGACAAATGAATCAATGACAAAACAACTTCCATCATCTCGCGCTGTACCCGGAAAATCTTCCAATTGTTGCCACGTCTGTCCAAAGACAGTGAATGACAGGAAACAAAGAGACAGGAATAGAATTTTAATCATGCTGGCTTAACGCACTTTCTGGAGGTGTATTGCATAAAAAAACCACCCCAAGAGGTGGTTTATAAGTTGACTAGAATTTTATTTTAAATCAGGCATCGCGCGCTCAAATGCAGGAATACCCGTCACATCCATTCCTGTAATCAAGAGGTGAATGTCGTGAGTTCCTTCATAGGTCACCACAGACTCAAGATTCGCCATGTGGCGCATGATCGAGTATTCGCTTGTGATGCCCATTCCACCGTGAATTTGACGTGCTTCACGAGCAATGTTCAAGGCAATTTCAACATTGTTTCGCTTCGCCATGGAAATTTGTGCAGATGTTGCACGACCTTCATTTCTCAATTGTCCAACACGTAGCGTCAACAACTGAGCTTTCGTGATTTCTGTGATCATTTCTGCCAATTTCTTCTGAATCAACTGGAATGAAGCAATTGGAACACCAAACTGAGTGCGTTCCTTCGAGTAGCGCAATGCTTGATCGTAGCAATCCATTGCCGCACCAATTGCTCCCCATGCGATCCCAAAGCGTGCAGAATCAAGACAGCTCAATGGAGCGCCAAGACCTGAACGACCAGGCAAGATGTTTGCCTTCGGTACTTTCACATCTACAAAAATTAACTCCCCTGTAGCGGAGGCACGCAAGGACAACTTCCCATGAATCTCTGGTGTAGAAAATCCTTCCATTCCACGTTCAACCACCAAACCGTGAATACGTCCTGTCTCGTCCTTCGCCCAAACCACCGCGATATCTGCGAAAGGAGAGTTCGAAATCCACATTTTAGCACCATTCAAGATGACATGGTCACCCGCATCTTTGAAATGGGTGGTCATTCCACCTGGATTTGATCCATGATCTGGCTCGGACAAACCGAAACAACCCATCATTTCACCCGTCGCCAATTTTGGCAAATATTTTTGTCGTTGTTCCTCAGAACCGTACTTCCAAATCGGATACATCACGAGAGACGATTGCACAGAAGCCGTAGAACGAAGTCCAGAATCGCAACGCTCGAGCTCTTGCATGATCAAACCGTAAGAAATATGATCTAATCCTGCTCCACCATACTCTACAGGAATATATGGCCCAAACGCACCAATTTCTCCAAGTCCTTTCAAGAGGTGATTTGGGAATGTTGCTTTCTCGTAATGCTCATCGATGATGGGCGAAACCTCCTTCTTTACCCATGCTCTTGCCGCATCGCGCACAAGTTTGTGTTCATCTGTTAACAGGTCATCCATGTTGTAGTAGTCCGGGTGGACATACAGGTCTGTTCTCATTTGGCTATTTTTTCGTTTGGGTACAAATTTAATTATAATTCAGATTAAGGTGCAGAAACTATCGTCCTCTTCTTAACTTTGTGCCATTCACTCGATAAGATGATAAACCTACTGATCCTTTTAAACGACACCGGAGCGATTCCCGACACCTTGGTGCCACGGGCAGAAAACCGCAGCTTGTTTTTAAGTGGCTTATTTGCAGTATCGTTAATCCTCATTGCCATCGCGCGGATTTCAAACTACAAGGCCATTGGCACAGTAATCAGCGCCTTCTTCTCGGTCGGATCAATCCACCAGCTTTTAAAAGAAAATATGCGTCTCGTCTCGTTGAGCTCCATTCTTTTAGCCATCAACTATTTGATCGCATCATTCATTTGTGTTTTTTTAATACTGAATCGAACTATTGGATTAAACTCCAATACATCCTTTCTTTTTGCCAGTATTCTTCCACTTGGATTTACCTTATTTGAAATAGTGGGCTTGGCCATGACAAGTTTCATAACAGGAGAGGGGAAAACCATGGAACCGGCATTTCAAACCTCATGGGTCGGGTTTGAATTCATTGGATTACCCTTGTCTATCCTGGCTTTAATCTGGATCATGAACCCCACACTAAATTTCATTTGCTTGGTGATTTTTTGTGTCCTCAACGGTGCCCGAGTCCTACAACGCATTGCAAAAAGCAGCATTCTCGTTTTGAATCGAGGTATCTCTTGGTATTATATATTTTTATATCTTTGCACGCTCGAAATTCTTCCTTTGATTGTAGCTTACTACTGCGTTCAATTGAATTTTCGACCGTTGATTTGAGTCTAACTTAAGTTGTTGAACATTGGCGATTAAGACGATACTAGTTTCTCAGCCCAAACCAGAAGGAGATAAGTCACCTTATTTCGATTTGGCCGAGAAATACAAGTTAAAAATAGACTTCCGACCGTTCATTCGTGTCGAAGGAATTGGAGCGCAGGAGTTTCGCCAGCAAAAGGTAACGATTGCTGAGCATACTGCCATTATTCTTACCTCCAAAAACGCGATTGATCATTTCTTTCGAATCGCCGAAGAGGTGCGTTTTGAAGTGCCTGATACCATGAAGTATTTTTGCATTTCCGAAGCCGTGGCGCTCTACCTTCAAAAATATGTGACCTACCGAAAGCGTAAAATTTTCTTTGGCAAACAAAGCATTGAAGAGCTCGTGGATGTTATGAAAAAGCACAAAGGAGAGCGTTTTCTCTTGCCGTGTACCGACATTTTGCGTGACACCATACCGCTTACTTTAGAGGCGCACAAAATGAATTTCTCTAAGGCTATTTTATACCGGACAGTGGCTTCAGATTTGTCTGACTTGGAAAATGTGTATTACGACATACTCGTGTTTTTTAGCCCGGGAGGAATCGAATCTCTATTCAAGAACTTTCCAGATTTCAAGCAAAACGACACAAACATAGCCGCTTTTGGTCCGACCACAGCAAGCGCGGTAGCGAAGCACAACTTGCGTTTGGATGTGCACGCCCCAATGCCAAACGCCCCTTCGATGACTGCAGCACTCGAACTTTTCGTGAAAGAGCAGCTCAAGAAAAAATAAGGCTCTAACCCAATTCTTCCAACAATTTGACCATTCCCTCGACGGCATTCATCGGAATTACGCGAAACGATTTTGGTACGTTCAGCTCTCCCGCATTTGGATCAATGAGGTAACGTGATTCGGCGTTGAGCGCATAGTGAATCAAGCCCGCAGCCGGGTAAACTTGAAGCGATGTTCCAATGACCACAAGGACGTCCGCTTTAGCAATGTGTTGCATGGCTACCTCATACATTGGAACCTCCTCACCAAACCAAACAACGTGCGGACGAAGGGTGTACCCATCAGGACATAAGTCACTCGTTTTTAGTTCCCAACCCTCAATAGGGTAATAGGCCTTTTCCTGATTTGGGCCCGAACTTTTTGACATGCGAATGTTTCCATGAAGGTGAAGTACATCGCTTGAACCAGCTCGTTCGTGCAGGTCATCGATATTCTGGGTAATCACCGTCACATCATACTTTTTTTCAAGTTCAGCCATCAATTCGTGCGCCCTGTTTGGTTGACACTCTATGATTTGTTTTCTGCGTAGATTGTAAAATTCCTGAACAAATTCTGGGTCGCGTTTCCATGCTTCAGGCCTGGCCACCTCTTCAATTTTGTATTGCTCCCATAGGCCTCCGCTATCTCGAAATGTGCTGATACCACTCTCCGCGCTCATACCAGATCCACTGAAAACGACTAGTTTTTTCCTTGAACTATTTTTCATTTTGACATAAATATTATGGTTAAAATATCTGTAGAATAAAAATTTGCTGTAAATTCGAACGCGTTAGCTGTTCAAAGTTAACATTGTCTAAACCAATAAAATTTCAAAAGAATGAAAAAACTATTACTCTCCGCCCTTGCTCTAACAAGTATTGCGGCAATGAACACGTCGACAGCACAAATTGCTGACGGATCTGTTGCTCCAAATTTTACAGGAGTTGACTTAAACGGAAATTCTCATACCCTAGCTAATTATTTGAATGCTGGGAAGACTGTTATTTTGGATATTTCCGCAACGTGGTGTGGGCCATGCTGGAATTACCACAACACGCACGCTTTAGGGGATATATACAACGCGTATGGGCCAGAAGGTTCTGACGAAGTAATGGTATTTTACATTGAAGGCGACAACGCTACAACTGTTGCAGACTTGAATGGTACGGGCGGAAACACTCAAGGTGACTGGGTAACTGGAACTCCGTATCCAATTATCAACAGTGGTGCTATCGCTGATTTGTATGAAATAACATATTTCCCAACTGTCTACAGAATTTGTCCAGACGGTCTAGTTTTTGAATGTGGTGCCTTGTCTGCAAGTCAGTTAAAAACAAACATCAATTCAAATTGTGGAACATTAACGGGTATAACAAACCATGGTGAAATCGACGGTGATGAAATCGCTTTGTGCTCAACGAATGGTCAAGCTACGGCTGAAATCAAGAACTTTGGTACGAACGCCATTACAAGTGCGACTGTTGTATTGAAAGAAAATGGTACTCAAGTAAGCACAACTCCTTACACAGGCAACTTGGCTCAATTTGCAACTGGAACAGTAACGTTTCCTTCATATGCATTCAACTTAGCTTCAAATTATTCTGTTCAATTAACGAATATTAATGGCGCTTCGCCTGCAAGTGCAGTATTGACAAGTGACAATGTAGGTGTTGTTTCTGCAAACCAATCTGGGTTGAACATTACCGTTAAAGTTTTCACGGACAATTATCCTTCAGAAACAACATGGCAAATTAGAAATTCTGCAACAAATACTGTAGTTGCCTCTGGTGGTCCATACGTTGGTGCAGGAGGTACAGCTGCTGGTGGCCCAGACGCACTCACTACGAAAACTCAGAATGTTACACTTCCAGCTGGGAATAACTGCTACAAAATCATCATGAATGACTCTTACGGAGACGGATTTGGTTACGGTACTAACCCTGCTGGTCAATATGGTATGGAAATAGTTTCTAACGGAAGCTCTGTTCTCAACCTTGACCTTGGAAACTTTGGTACTTCGCTTTCTAGAGACGCCGCATTTAAGACTGACGGAAGTTCTATCTTGGATGAGCTTGCATTAGGAGTTGTTACAGTTTACCCTAACCCGGCATCTGACGAGTTGAATGTATCTTTCGAAGCAACAAACGCTGATTACCAAGTTTCTATCCTTGACCTTCAAGGACGAGTAATTACTGCGAAAACTCTTCAATCATTGAACGGAACTTCTACGGTTACTTTCCCTGTTGCTGACATGGCAAAAGGAAGTTACATCGTTACTGTTGTTTCAAACGGTATCACAACGACTAAGAATGTGGTGATCAAATAATTGAAATGTATATTTCAAGAAACCCGGGCTTAGGTCCGGGTTTTTTTATGCCCCATAGTTCGATGCCTTATTTCGTAGCATTTTCGTATCTTTGCAGCCCTAAGAAACATGCATGTCGAAAATACGCAAACAGGAAGCTCTAGACTATCACTCATCGGGCAAACCGGGAAAGATAGAAGTAGTTCCTACAAAACCATATTCTTCTCAACGAGACCTTTCACTGGCCTACTCTCCAGGTGTTGCTGAACCATGCCTAAAAATTGCTGAGAATAAGGACGACGTCTATAAATACACGAGCAAGGGAAACCTCGTTGCCGTAATTTCAAACGGAACAGCCGTTCTAGGATTGGGCAATATCGGACCTGAAGCGTCAAAACCCGTGATGGAAGGAAAAGGCTTGCTCTTCAAGATTTTTGCCGACATCGATGTATTTGATATCGAAGTAGATGCAAGTGATCCTGAGTTGTTCATTCAAACAGTGAAAGCCATTGCACCAACTTTTGGCGGAATCAACCTCGAAGACATCAAAGCACCTGAAGCGTTTGAAATTGAGCGACGCCTGAAGGAAGAACTCGACATTCCAGTCATGCACGATGACCAGCATGGAACAGCCATTATTACATCGGCCGCTCTCCTCAATGCCCTTGAATTGGCAAAGAAGAAAATTGAAAATGTTAAAATCGTGGTGTCAGGTGCAGGCGCATCGGCGCTTTCGTGTGCGAAGCTTTACCATTCCCTTGGGGCAAAACTAGAGAATATCTTTATGTTTGACTCGAAAGGATTAATTTGTCAAGAACGAACTGATCTCGATCAAACGAAAGTTCTCTTCTCTTCTCACAAAAAATCAATTGACCTCATTTCGGCATTTAACAAAGCCGATGTGTTCCTTGGGCTTTCTCGAGGTGGCCTAATCAATAAAGACATGATCAAGGTGATGGCAAAAGACCCAATTGTGTTTGCATTGGCGAATCCTGAACCTGAAATCTCATACAAAGACGCGACATCTGTTCGCAAAGACATCATCATGGCCACTGGGCGTTCAGATCATCCGAACCAAGTAAATAATGTCCTAGGATTCCCTTTTATTTTCCGCGGCGCTCTCGATGTTCGTGCAACAACGATCAACGAAGAAATGAAATTGGCAGCGGTAAAAGCAATTGCCTCGCTTGCAAAGGAAACCATTCCAGAAGAGGTGATCGAAGCGTATGGCGAAAAGAACATCATGTTCGGCCGCGAGCAAATCATCCCAAAACCTTTGGACCCACGACTGATTTACTTCGTAGCGCCAGCTGTAGCGAAAGCGGCCATGGACTCAGGTGTGGCAAAAAATCCGATCACCGATTGGGATGCCTATGAAATGCAGCTGAAAAACCGCTTAGGACTTGATAATAAGCTCGTACGCAACATCACATCCAAAGCGCAAGAGAATCCCAAGCGCGTTGTATTTGCTGAAGCAGACAATATAAAAATACTTAAAGCCGCACAAACGGCTATGGAAGAGGGCATTGCCTTTCCAATACTTCTTGGCAAGCGCAGCAAAATTGAAGCGCTCATCGAAGAATATGCGATTGAAATGCCTGATGTCATCATCATCGATCCGAAATCAGAAGAGGAAGATGAGCGGCGCACGGCTTACGGTCACGCGTTCTTTGAAAAACGCAAACGCAAAGGATTCACAGAATTTGAATCGGTGCAAATCATGCGTGAACGCAACCATTTTGGTGCGATGATGGTAGAAATGGGCGATGCCGATGCCATGATTTCAGGTTTGACGCGTAGCTACAGAAATAGTGTGCGACCGGTACTTCAAACCATTGGTCTTGAAAAAGATGTCAATACGGTCGCTGGATTGTACATACTGAACACGAAGCGTGGTCCACTATTCTTGGCAGATACCACCATAAACCTCAATCCTACTGCAGAACAAATCGCAGAGATTACCGCGAATGTGGCGAAAACAATTCGCAAGTTTAAAGTGACTCCGCGAATCGCCTTATTGAGCTACAGCAACTTTGGTTCGTCCATTGGACCTGACGCAGAAAAAATGTCTAAGGCAGTAGAGATCTTGCACGAAAAATACCCAAGCTTGGTTGTTGACGGTGAAATTCAGGCGAATTTTGCCTTGAACAATGACCTATTGATGGAAAAATTTGCATTTTCACACTTGGCAAATAAGCAGGTGAATACCTTGATCTTCCCAAATCTTTCAGCTGGAAACATTACCTACAAGGTCTTGCAAGAAATGATTGAAGGGGATGCTATTGGACCGGTGCTTGTCGGCTTGAAAAAATCAGTACACATCCTTCAACTGGGATCAAGTGTCCGTGAAATTATCAATATGGTGAAGGTCGCTGTTGTTGACGCTCAAAATAAATAAGTATGATTGGACAAATAAGTGGACGACTCATTGAAAAAAATCCTACCGATCTCGTGATCAACTGCGGAGGGGTTGGGTATGAAGTGAAAATCTCCCTAAACACCTTCACTACCCTAGGGTCGGACGAAGCCGTTCGCGTCTTTACCAAACTCATCGTTCGCGAAGATGCCCATATATTGTATGGTTTTTCTTCGAAAGAAGAACGTGAGATGTTCAATCACCTCATTTCTGTTTCTGGGATAGGCCCGAACACTGCAATGATTATGCTTTCTTCTATGGTTCCCGATGAAATTGCGCATGCTATACAATCCGAAGATGTGCGTACCATTCAAGGAATCAAAGGCATTGGGGCAAAAACTGCCCAAAGGGTGATTATTGACCTCAAGGATAAAATGTTAAAAATGACATTTTCGACTGAAAATATATTTAGTCAAAGCAATACAAAGCGATTTGACGCGTTAAATGCGCTTGTTTCTTTGGGTTTTGACAAAAAAGCAGCAGACAAGGTACTCGATAAACTTTCGACTGGAGAAGAGTCTGTGGAACAATTAATCAAAGAAGCACTGAAATTATTATAAGTTGAAAAAGAGGATTCACTTACTGGTTAAATATCGTACAACTGCATCGTTTTCTTTGTTGGTTTTTGCGGCATTTATGCTTTCAGGTAAGTCGTTTGCGCAGGATACTCTGCCATTTCCTATTCAAAACAACATCGATCCAACCCAAACAACGCCACAAAGTTTTGACCTTGGCGATCCGAGTTCGGTGAAACAAACCATTGTTTACGACCCAATAACGGGAACATACATCTTCAAAGAAACGATTGGAAGTGATTTGAATTACAGAAATCCATCCATGATGACCTTGGAGGAATACCTAGAATACGAGCGTCAAAAAGCACTTCGTGAAAACTGGAAAGATAAAATCGACCAGCAAACCGCAAAGAGTCAGCCGATGGAGTTTCCAATCAAAATTGGAAGTAAGGCCTTTGAAAACTTCTTCGGTTCAGATCAAATTACCATTCGTCCACAAGGAAGCGTTGAACTTTCTTTTGGCGTGAACTCATCACGCTACGACAATCCAATCTTGCCCATGAAGCAGCGTAAGATTACGCGCTTTGACTTCCAGCAGCAGATTCAGTTAAATTTAGTGGGTCAAATTGGAACAAAACTAAAGATTGGCACAAGCTACAACACCCAAGCAGCATTCGATTTTGACAATGTCTCCAAATTAGAATATACGGGTGACGAAGACCAGATCATGCAAAAAATTGAACTGGGAAATGTGGCCATGCAGCTACCTACTTCATTGATTCAAGGGTCACAAACACTTTTTGGAGCAAAAACAAAATTGAAATTTGGGCGATCAACAATCGATTTGATTGCAGCATCATCCAAAGGAAAACGTCAGGAGATCAACATTACTGGGAAAGCACAAGTACAGAAGTTTGAACTAAGCGCCGACAATTATGAGGCCAATCGTCACTACTTTGTGAACTTATTCCACCATGATCACTACGACGAAGCGATGTCTACCTTGCCGATTGTCAACTCAACCATGGCCATTACACGAATCGAGGTATGGTTGACAAATCGCTCAAATAGCATTGAAAACACCCGTAATGTGGTTGCCTTTTCAGATTTAGGGGAAGAAAAACAAAGCAATTGTCAAGGTAATCCTGGTGGATTTGGCCCGAATAACATTCCAGACAACGACGCGAACGGACTTTATGCATGGGCTTCCAATCAGCCCCTGGTGCGCAGCTTCTCCAATGCTGTACCTGCACTCAGTTCCCAAGTGACATCCCCAGGGCCTTTCCAACAAGCTGTTCACTTTGAAAAAGTTGAAAATGCACGAAAACTGACGGAACAAGAATTCTCCTATAACGCATTGTTGGGCTATGTATCCTTGAACTTGCCCTTAAACAACGACGAAGTATTGGCGGTAGCCTACGAATATACTTACCGTGGGGAAACCTATCAGGTTGGTGAATTCTCGACAGATGGTGTGGCTGGACAACAGGCGCTTATCCTTAAATTACTAAAACCGACCATCACGAATCCCAACAATAAGGTGTGGGATTTGATGATGAAGAACGTGTACTCCATAGGTGCATATCAAGTAGATCAAACAGGTTTTAAAATCGACCTCCTTTACAACAATCCGGAAACATCAGTACTTGTGCCCTTTTTCCCTTTGGAAGGAGTCGATGACGAGCAGTTGGTGACGCTTTTGGAAATGGACAAGCTGAATCAAAACCAGCAACCATTCTCTGATGGGGTATTCGATTATGTGCCGATCAACTTTACCGGCAACAAGGCTGACAATGGTGGAACGATAAACACACGAAATGGCCGCGTTTATTTTTCTACTGTAGAGCCATTTGGAACAACATTAAAAGCAAAACTTCAAGCCGCAAATATTCCGCAAGTCATCGTAGATAAAGTTACCTATACTGAACTCTATGATTCTACAAAAACTGCCGCACAGCAGATTCCTAGTAAAAATCGTTTCACCTTTAAAGGTGAATATCAATCTTCGGTAACGTCGGACATTCCATTGAATACATTGAATGTTCCTCAAGGTGCCGTAACTGTTACCGCCGGAGGAATCAAGTTGACAGAAGGTGTTGATTATACAGTTGATTATAACCTTGGAAGAGTAAAAATCCTAAACAGCGGGATTCTTGAATCCAATACCCCCATTAAAATTTCCATTGAAAGCAATTCTGTATTTGGCTTCCAAGCCAGGTCGATGATGGGGATGCACTACAACTACCGGTTCAATGAAAATTTCAACATTGGAGGAACCTGGATGCGGATGAT
>CAMBMC010000003.1 GCA_945868555.1 Chitinophaga pinensis
TCAGCACATTGGTAAAGCCAAATGCTGCAGATGTATTCTGACCTTTTGAGTTGATTCGGGGATTTTTTGCGAATGCAAAGTATGCGCGATAGATCAACGCAAAGGCATCGAGCAAGAAGAGTTTTTTGTCAACAGATTTTGAAATCATTGTTTTCCCGAATTAATTTAATCTTTAGCTCCAGCTTGTGCCGTCTTTTCCATCTTTAACTACAATACCTGCCGCGGCTAGTCCATCACGAATCCGATCAGAGCTTGTCCAATCTTTGTTTTCTCGGGCGTGTTGGCGCAACTCAAGCACAAGATCCATCACAGGAGCAAGTTTTGAATCACTGTTTCCAAGTGAAGTGTTCAGACCAAGGACATCCTGAACAAAGTCATGGATTTCATTGCGTAACAATGTCAAATCGGAGGCAGTGATCGTTTCCTTACCATCATTAATCAGGTTAACGTAACGTGCCGCTTCAAACAAGTTTGCCATCAAAATGGGGGCGTTGAAATCATCATCCATGGCCGAATAGAAGGAGTCAACAACGGCTTGAACGTCAAATGACGAGATAGTTCCAGTATTTACTTTTTCCATCAAGGCCAAGGCATCACTCAATCTTGCGAATCCTTTCTCTGCGGCATTCAATGAATCTTCGGAAAGATCGAGGTTGCTGCGGTAATGCGCCTGCATCATGCAAAAACGAATCACATCAGGGCTAAATGGTTTGGTGAAAAGCGCCGTTGTTCCTTCCACGATTTCTTTGGGTAAGAAATAGTTCCCCAAGGACTTACTCATCTTCTGTCCATTCACATTGAGCATGTTTGCATGCATCCAATATTTCGCAGGATTGCACCCCAATGAACCACAGTTTTGTGCAATTTCATCTTCGTGGTGCGGGAATTTGAGATCCATTCCACCACCGTGAATATCAAAATGAGAACCAAGGTATTTGGTACTCATCGCAGTGCATTCAATGTGCCACCCCGGATTTCCATCCCCCCAAGGAGACCGCCACACTTGCATGTCGTCGGGATTTGCTTTTTTCCAAAGTGCGAAATCAGCGAAAAAGCGTTTTTCATCCTGTGCGTTCAAGGTGCGGGTTTCTTCGGCCAATTCATCCACCTTGCGGCCACTCAATATTCCGTACTCGAATTTCTCGCTGTATTTGCGCACATCGAAATACACAGACCCATTCGCCTCATAGGCAAAACCATTGGCAATAATCTGTTCTATGTGTTCGATTTGTTCCTGAATATGCTGAGTTGCGGTTGGCTCAATGCTCGGAGTCAACAGATTGTACATTCGCTGCAATTCTTGAAACTTCACGTTGAACTTATAAACAATCTCCAAGGACTGCACTTGTTCAAGTCGAGCGGCTTTGCCAATGTTGTCTTCGGTATTTCCCGCACTATTGGTAATGTGACCTGCATCCGTAATGTTGCGCACATATTTCACAGCATATCCCACGTGGAGAAGGTAGCGGTAAATCATGTCAAAACTCATGAAGGTGCGCATATTTCCCATGTGTGGTTCACTGTACAAGGTAGGACCACAAACATACATTCCAACACGTCCGCTGTGAATGGGTTCAAACTTTTCCTTTTGACCCGAAAGACTATTGTAAATGATGAGCTTACCCTGACGATTGTTCATTGTGTGCGATTTTAGACAAAAGTAGTGTTTAGTATATGAATTACGAATTATGAGTTACGAATTACGAGTTGTAAAGTTTGATTGCTTCGCAAATTTGGCGTCTGCGGGAATGATCAAGAAATCTGTACATCACCGAAGTACGATCAAGTATTTAAGTCAGCCGCGGCTGACGAGTCTTTTGTCCCTTAAGTAACATAAGTCACTTTAAACTCCATTCAGAGTGCTTACTTTCGCTAAATCAAATTTAAAAGTCATGAAAAAATCACACGTTTTTACCCTGCTCATTGTCCTTGTTGCCTTGTTTCAATCGTGTAATTCAAACTCTCAATCTGCTGCAGCGGTTCAAGATATCGATCAAGCGGAGCTTCAAAAACTGGCCAAGGATCCAAACACCATCATCATTGATGTGCGGACAGACATGGAAGTGGAGGGTGGTTACATCGACGGAACAACGTTGTTTTTTGATTTTTATGGAAGTGATTTCAAAGCAAAGATTGGTGCTTTGGATAAATCAAAAAAATACATTGTCTATTGTCACGCCGGCGGACGTAGTGCTGAAGCCGCTGAAATCATGATCAAAAAGGGTTTCAAGCATGTCTACAACCTCGAAGGAGGATTTTCCGGATGGACTGGAAAGGTGAAGCGTTAATTTCCCAATAAGAATAAAATTAATTGATTGAAGTGGATGACTTTCTAAGTCTTCCCTGTCCGATAATTGCCTATAAAAACGTGATCAAAGTCAGATTTTGAAAAGTTAAAACCACATATTTTTGATGAATAAATTCATTGCACCAGTTATGAAAATCGAACAAATTTACACAGGTTGAGTCGAGAGGGTATCATGAATTTGTCGATGTAGAAGGAGGTATGTCGGCGATTCTCAACACGTCTGTACCAAAAACAGCGTATGTATGTCCGACCACATTATTGTAATAGAGCCACATGCTTTTCTTACGCCGTGGGCTCTTCCAATTTCTTCATGTCGAGCTTTCTGAGTTTGGGCGCCAATCGGGCTGTGCTTGACACAACAAGTACCGTCATGATTCCTCCAAACACGATTGCTTTGCGAATGCCCATAAAATCGGCAGTTGCACCTGATTCAAAGGCCCCAATTTCATTGGACGAACCGATGAAGATTCCATTCACTGCTGAAACCCTTCCTCGCATGTGATCAGGGGTGGATAGCTGCAAGATGGTATGACGGATGACCACACTGACATTGTCAAAGGCCCCCGTTAATAAGAGACAAACAAAAGCCGCCGCAAAGGAGTCGCTTAAGCCAAAAAGTATCGTGGCGCCACCAAATCCCGCCACAGAAATAAACAAGGATCTTCCCGCTTTTTTACCAACTGGACGGTAGACAATAATGAAGGCCACAATGGTGGCACCTATCGCTGGTGCTGCGCGTAAGAATCCCAACTCGACAGATCCCATGTGTAAAATTCGATCAGAAAATGCCGGCAACAAGGCCACCGCGCCGCCAAAAAGCACAGCAAATAAGTCAAGAGATAAAGCACCTAAAATCAATTGATTGCTGAAAACAAAACGAATTCCTGCGCGGATGCTTTCGTACATTGTTTCAGCCTGCTCTTGCGCTTCCATGGGACGATTTGCGATAAATAGAAAAGCGACAAAGGATAATACAATGAAAAATAAATCAACGAAGTAAGCCGTTGAATAACCCAAGGCAATCAATAAACCCGCAATTGCAGGACCGATTACTGAGGCAATGTGCCAAATTGAACTGTTCCAAGTGGCCGCATTTCCGTAGGCCTTTCGTGGTACAATTTGCGCAAGAATCGTTGGAAAAGCAGCGGATAAGAATCCGCGAATCACACCAACCAAACATACTGCTGCATAGATGGGCAAGGTGCCATACGATTCAAAGACTGCTTGCGCATCCATGGACAGAAACAACAATCCTACTGTCATCAGCACAAACAATCCCGTGAACAGCAAAATGATTTTTTTTCGGTTGTAATTGTCTGCAACATGCCCCGAAAAAAGCGAGGTAACAATGAACGGGATTGCCTCTGCAAGACCAATTAAACCAAGCGCCATAACGTCATGTGTCCATTCGTACACTTGCCAACCAACAATGACATTTTGCATTTGAATGCCAAGCGTTAGGAAAAATTTATTCGCCAAAAAGAAATTAAACTCACGGTACCGCAAGGCCAAAAATGGATCGTGTTCAGCAGGTATATCTTCTTGCGTGCTCATATCCTTGATTTAAGTTCTTCTGGTAAAATGAATGATTGGACAGCGGTACAAAAATACAGAAACGTGTTTGGATTGCGCGAAATGTTTGGCTTTGGCGATATTTCATTGTAATTTCGAATAGTTTTAACAAAAATTAAAGACGAGCACAATGTACGGACTTGTAAATAAAGCAATTAAAGATTTGGTGGTAACCAATCACGGAGAAGAAATTTGGAAAGAGATTTGTCGCCGTGCAGAATTTTACGACGAGGATTTCATTGGGATGAATCCCTATCCGGATGCCCTTACCTATTCATTGGTCCGTCATGCCTCAGAAATTCTAAAGGCCGATGCGGCTGATATTCTTGAGGCATTTGGTGAATACTGGATCCTTTACACTGCAGACGAGGGTTACGGCGACTTGATGTCCTTGACGGGAGACACCTTTGTTCAGTTCTTGGATAATCTCGATATGTTGCATTACCGCATCAACAACTTGATGCCAGGATTGATGCCGCCACAATTTTCTACGCGAAACGAAACAGTCAACTCCGTAGAACTGGAATACCGATCGCACCGTGAAGGGATGGTCCCAATGGTTTTTGGCCTCATTAAAGGATTGGCCAAGCGATTTAATCTCTCGGTTACCATTCAACAAATTCATGAACGTGAAAACACGGATGACTGTCATGTGTTCTCGATTACATGGGAAGCCTTGTCGTGATCGCACCAGAAACACCTCTCAATGAATCAAAGCGTCTTGCTGCGTTGAAAAGTTATCACCTACTTGATACACTTTCGGAGGAGGAATTTGATGAGCTCACTGAATTGGCGGCGCAAATTTGCGGAACGCCCATTGCAGCAATTTCACTCATCGATGAGCACAGACAATGGTTCAAGTCAAAGCATGGCTTCACTTTGAACGAAATGCCGCGAGACCTTTCATTTTGTGCACACGCCATCAATGCCCCCTCGGAAACAATGATTGTTCCGAATACTCATCTTGATGAGCGCTTTTTAGACAATCCTTTTGTTACGGGAGAAGAAAATTTTGTGTTTTATGCAGGAGTTCCCCTCGTGGATGAAAATGAATTCGCGCTTGGGACCTTATGTGTTCTTGATAACACCTCTCGAGAACTGAGCGAAACACAACTGAAATCCTTAAAAATTGTTGCTAAAAATATTGCCAAACTCATAGAACTGAGACGGAGCAAGCGGGAATTAGTCGAGCCATTTGACTTGATCTTGAAAGCGCTCGAACTCAACAACCAGTTATATTTGATCCTTAACGACGATGAGGGCATTGATTTTTTTGGCAGCGGTTTTAAAAAATCAGTGCCATCAATTGAACAAGGAATGGCTTTCGACTCCCTCTTCTTTTTTGAACACAACACCCTATTGAGCGAGTTCAAAGATCCCAGTAAACGCAAAAAAAGAAATATCTTCTTTAACACGCTTGAAGGAAACCAACGCTACAAATGTACCATCTCTGAAATTGGAAATCGCTTGGTCATCTCCGCGATGCCCTTGCTCAATTTGCAATTCCCGCTTGATAACTACCATTTGACAATCAAGGATTTTGCCCAGCACGATTACATCGCTGAATTTCTTTTCCTCCAAAACACCAGTGAGCGTTCATTGAGTGAATCGCGTGAGCTTATAGAGCGAATGGTCGATAAGAATAAAAAACTAGAGGAGGCAAAAATAAACATCGATATTCTCTCTCGCTTCCCATTAGAAAATCCGAATCCTGTTTTGCGCTTGAGCACAGATGGATATCTATTATTCAACAATGAGTCAGCAAAAGAACACTTTTTGACTGACTTTTCGATAGAAGAAAATCGGATTCATGACGAAGAACTCAATGGATTAATCCACTTGTTGATTGAGAAAAAAAACAATGGCCGATTGAAAATATTTCTTCGGAATAACCGCCATTATTCGATGACACTGCGCTATGTTGAAGAACATCATTATATAAATTTATATGCCAATGACATTACCAGCTTCATAGAAATGGTACAGTCTACAGAAAATGAGCTCATTGGACTTTCAAAAAAACTAGAAGAACAAAAGAACTTTTACGAAAATATCTTAAATAACATCCCTTCAGACATCGCGGTGTTTGATGCAAACCATAAATATTTGTTCGTCAATCCTCAAGGAATTAAAAACCCAGAGATTAGGTCTTATATGATTGGGAAAGATGATTTTGATTACTGCAAACTGAAAGGAATTCCTGACGATCTCGCCATTCAACGACGAGATTTTTACAATAAAATTATTAAAGGGGAAGAAATCATCGTTTGGGAAGATGAATTCAAATTGCCTGATGGAAGCCGAAATATTGTTCAACGAAAAATGGGACCTGTGTACGATGAAAAAGGAGATATTCGGTTCTTAATTGGCTATGGAGTAGATATTACCGACAAAGTAATCGCAGAAGAACGCTATCGCTCATTGTTTGAGAACAACATGGCGGGCGTATTCCGAACGGGGATGAATGGTGAAATTTATGACATCAACTCGGCTTATGCCAAAATTCACGGATTTGACTCAGTGGACGAACTAAAAAACCTGCGTTCAACCTCATTTTTCAAAAGTGAAAAAACCAGAAATAAGTTCATCACGTTATTGAAAAAAGAAGGCAGCTTAAGAAACCATATTCTTTTGAATATCGACCGATATGGGAATGATTTATGGCTCTTGATCAACATCAGTTACCGCTTTTCGCCAACAGGTGAAGAATTTTTAGAGGGTACTTTAATTGACATTACCGAACAGAGGCAAGCTGAGCTAAATTTTCAGCACGAGATGGAAGAAAAGCTAAATGCCGAAAAGGCATTAAACACAAAATCTTTGTTCCAAAACCTCCTGATGGAAATATCTTCCAAATACATCAACCTGCCCGTAAATCAAATTCAATTTGCCATCAATGATTCTTTGCAACAAATTGGTCAGTATGTGAAGGTGGACCGTGTCTATATTTTCACTTACGATTTTGCTGCTCAGACATCATCCAATACTTATGAGTGGTGCAATGAGGGCATAGAACCTCAGCTGAATACGCTTCAGAATATTCCATTCAGCGAGATGCCGATCTGGATTAAAACACATAGCGAAGGGAAACCGATCATTGTGCCGAATGTCAAAGAGCTTCCCGAAGGAAAATTTAGGGAGTTAATCGAAGTACAAGACATTCAAAGTTTGTTGACACTGCCTTTGATGGACGATGATCAATGCCTCGGCTTTGTTGGATTTGACTCTGTTCGGTCGATTCGTCTATTTACCGAAGATGAACAGCTACTTCTTCAACTTTATGCGCAAATGCTTGTGAATGTAAAAAGCCGTACCGAATACATTCAACAAATTGAGACAGGTAAAAAGCAAATCGAAATCATCAATAGTGAGCTTGAAACGCGTGTTATTGAAGAAACAAAAAAGAACCTTGAACTATCAAAATCCATTACAGACCAGGAAAAGTTGGTTACCCTCGGGGAGATTGCCAGTGGCATTGCCCATGACTTAAACACACCATTAGGCGCCATAAAAAGTGGTGCAGAAAGTATACTGTATACCTTCGAGCGCTTGTTCAATGACACCATAGAATTTTGTTCGGATGACCAAATCCACTTTGCATGGTCCAGAGCAGAAAACAAACAAGTGGAACTCTTTATCGGGGGAATGCAGCAACGCCGAGAGGTCGCGACTACCCTCACTTTCCTGAGTGAAACATACCCCTCTTTGAGCGAGAACAAACAACACGAAATCGCTGAAGGCCTTGTTAAATCGCGTATTTCTGTTGAAGAACCCGAGTTGATCCATCAAATTATCGAAAGTGAAAATTCCACACACTTCATCAATCTGATCTATCACACTTCGATGATTCGCAATTTCATCAACGCGATTTCCATTTCCAATGAGCGCGCAACAAAAGTGATACAGGGGCTTAGAACATTCATTAAGGACCACCAACATGGCACCAAAGGGCCCGTTAATTTATACCAGAATATTGCAACTGTAATCAGTGTCTTCGATTACGAGATTCGTCGAAATACAGAGTTGCAATTTGAGGTCGATCGTAACTTGACCGTTCACGCACATGACATTAAACTGTTTCAGTTGTGGTCCAACATCATCAAAAATGGCTTAGAATCCATGGAGGACAATGAGAACAGGGGCTTACTCCATATCTATTCATCAGAAACAAACAAAACAATATCTATTCACTTAGAAAACAATGGACCAATGATTTCTATGGAGGTTCAGGCAAGAATCTTTGAAAAATTCTACACCACAAAATCTGCGAAAAACGGAACAGGCCTAGGATTGAACATTGTGAAGAACATACTCGATGAACATGACGCCTCTATTTCGTTAAATTCCAACGAATTATTAACTACTTTTACAATCACATTTAAGAAATAACCTATGGATAAACTACGCTACGCGGTCATCTGTGTTGATGACGATTCACACATCCTGCAGATGCTCAGTTTCCAATTGGAAAAAATTATTGATGTGAAATGCACGCTGCTCGAGTATTTCACGGACCCTAAGTTGGCCCTTGACGGGCTTGATGAATTGATCAGCATACCCTTAGATGTGATCCTTATTATCGTTGACTACCAGATGCCAGAGATGAATGGCGCACAACTCATACGTGCTATCAAGGAAAAACACCCCAATTTGGAGTGCATCATGCTATCTGGACAGGCAAACTCAATCCAAGTGAATGAGTTGCAAAACGACAAAATGCTCTCCCACTTCATCAGCAAACCTTGGGAAGAAGCAACTCTTTTTCAGGCCTTGAGACCAATTATTGAGAATAAAGCTTGTTAAAAAATAATAGTGACGAATGACGAGTAACTAATGACGAGTTACTTTTTGTTCATTCGAGTACTTCGTGCTTTTTTGCCAATGAATACAGCAAAGTAAGCCTTTCGCTAAGACAATGGACATAGAAGACAATAGACAAATGACTTGATGATTCTTCGATGTGTATAGGACCAAATTCATAATTCGTAACTCGTGGCTTCGAGAACCTCAGCCACCAAACTAATAACTATTTATCAAGTACCTTGGGAATTCTGAAGTAATCTGAATCTTTCTTCGGAGCATTTTTCAATACTTCTTGTTGAGATAGACTTATTTCCGACACATCGTCGCGCAGCGAGTTGTATTCATCGGTCATGAAAATCAATGGTTCGACATCATCGGTTGGAATCTGTTGCAAGGTATCCATCATCCCAAGAATACGTTCTAGATCTTGAATGATCACTTTTTTGTCTTCGCCTTCAAATTCTAGGCGGGATAAATGCGCAATATGATCAATGATTTCTTCCGTTATTTTCATGAGGCAAATATACACAACCGAGTTGAGAATCGGATCAAATCTCCGCAGTTTTCACCCATGGACACTCATCAAGCAGGGGAGCATTGATGCGGTTAAAGCACAATTCCGTTAGTTCTTTGACGGACAATTCAGCCATTTCCTCGACGCCAATCGCCGGAAGGATGTGCACCCTTGAAATCCCTGGTTGAGCCGGCCCTAGGATGTTGGTTGGATCGGAAAACAGGCGATAATTGTTGGTAAATGTGACGGGGACAATTGGAACATTGAGCGACTTTGCCAGTTTGAAGGCCCCCTCCTTGAAAGGAATCATTTTGGGACAATCGTCGTCTGGAATGGTGCCCTCGGGAAAAATAACAATCGACCATCCTTCTTCAACAGCTCTTTTCGCTAAGACAAATGAGCGACCAGATTTCATTTTATTGCCGCGGTGCACAGGGATATTTAATCCTTTAAAATAGGTTCTAATGATGGGGTAATTCAAAATCTCACTTTTTCCAAGAAATAAAAAAGGGTGTTTGGGCAGAATGGAATGCATTAAAAAAATATCGAGGTACGAGGAATGATTGGCCACAATGACATAAGGACCATCTGGCCGCAGCGCTACCTTCACCTTTTTCACCGGATAGAAACAGAATATTCGCATCAACCAGCTCCAAAAGACAAACAGCCGAAAGCTGCGTTTTTTCCATTTTGGATTCAATAAAACAATGAAAAAGAAGGGGTAAAGCACCAGTGCCAGCGTGCAAAACACGATACCGATGTAGCATTTCCATAAAAGGGATAAAATTCCGCTGAGTACTTTCATTTTGAGACTTGCCACGCCCATTAGCCGTGGAATTGTTTCGAAAATAGTTAAATTCGCTCAAAGTAAAAAACATGGCAAGGATCCTCACTGGCGTACAAAGCACTGGAACACCCCACTTGGGCAACATTCTAGGGGCAATTCTCCCTGCAATTCACATGACCAACAATCCTGCAAATGACTCCTTTTTATTCATTGCAGACATGCACTCCTTGACGCAAATCAAAGATGGAAATGTGTTGAGAGAAAATACATACAGTGTTGCCGCTGCATGGCTAGCGTGTGGCTTGAATACAGAAAGAACTGTTTTTTACCGTCAGTCCGATGTGCCTGAAACCGCTGAGCTATCTTGGTACCTCAGCTGCTTTTTTCCCTATCAACGATTGACACTAGCACACTCTTTCAAGGACAAAGCAGACCGATTGGAGGATGTGAACGCAGGTCTCTTCAGCTATCCAATGCTCATGGCGGCAGACATTCTTCTATACGATGCCGAGTTGGTTCCTGTAGGGAAAGACCAGTTGCAACACATTGAAATGACTCGGGATGTAGCCTCTCGATTTAACCATCAAATGGGTGAAACTTTCGTATTGCCTGAAGCGCGTATTGAAGAGCAAACCATGTATGTCCCAGGTACCGACGGACAAAAAATGAGTAAGTCACGTGATAATTTCATCAATATCTTTTTACCGGAAAAACAACTCCGCAAACAAGTGATGGGAATTGTTACCGACAGCAAAGAACTTGAAGACCCCAAAGATCCCGAAACATGTAACGTTTTTGCGCTATATACCCTTCTTGCGAATGACCATCAAGGCAATGAGATGCGCGAAAAATACCTCGCAGGCGGATTCGGATACGGTCATGCCAAGCAGGCCTTGTTCGAATTGATCATGACCAGATTTGAGCAGGAAAGAAGCACCTACGAACATCTGATGAAGAATACAGCACTCATAGATTCTGCCTTGGAAAAAGGTGCTGAAAAAGCAAGAAATGTAGCCCATAGTGTCATTCAACGTGCACGAGTAAAGCTCGGTTATTAAGCATTTGCATAATACCGTGGAACGGCTATCTTTGTCAGGTACCAATCCGCTGCAACACATGCGTGTACTTCAGTTTTCTGTCCTGCTTTTCTCTGTTGCTTTTGTGTTCTCCTGCGAGAATCCTGCAGAACTACCTCAAAAAGAAGGTGTCGGAGGAAAGTATTATGGTGGAACTTTTCGTTTCATGTCCTCTGAAAAGGTTCAAAAGCTTTTCCCTTTGGCATCAAACGATATCTATGCACAGCGTCTAAATGCTCAAATATTCGAAACCCTCCTCAGCCTAGACAGTAAGACCCTTGAAGTAAAACCTTGCCTCGCGTCGTCGTATCAAGTCAATGAAGATGCAACGTGCTTTACGTTTAAAATCCGAAAAGGTGTGCAATTTCATGAGGACGCCTGCTTCAATGGAAAAAAACGGTTTCTAACGGCAGAGGACATTAAGTTTACTCTCGAAATGGCATGCTCACCAAGTATGCACAACGACATAACCGATATTTTGGTAACCCATATTGTTGGTGGGGACCTATTCTATCTTAAAACAAATAACAAACATATTTTAAAGGGCATTCCTGGAATTCGCGTGCTTGACACCTACACCTTAGAAATCCGTTTAAATGAATCCTTCCGCAGTTTCGATAAAATATTGACGAACATCACACTAGGGATTTTTCCAAAAGAGGCTTTTAACCAGTATTCAGAGAATATTGGGCTGCACCCCGTCGGAACGGGTCCGTTTATGTATAACTCTATATCGGACAAACAGATCACACTAAAACGCAATCCAACATACTGGCGCACAGACGATCTTGGCAACAAGTTGCCTTTCTTAGACCAGGTAGTCATGACGTATGCACAAAACAAGCGCAGCGAAATCATGGCATTTAGGAACAAAGAAATCGACCTTGTTCTCGAGATTCCAGTCGATGAAATTCAAAATATTCTAGGTTCACTAAAGGACGCTCAAGCAGGAAAAAACGTCACTCACCGGGTAGAGTCACATCCGGGCATGAAGGTGAGCTTCTTGTCCTTCGATTGCCGCAGCAAGGAGTTTAGCGATGTTCGCGTTCGGCGTGCGTTTCATCTTGTCCTCGACCGCAAGCGTATTGTAGAATCTTGGCTTTCGGGCGAAGGATGGGCGACGCAGAATGGTTTTGTTCCAAACATCGCTGGTTTTCATGCAGCCAACGTAAGGGTTGATCCGCTTAGCCCAACACGTGCAAGAACATTGATGGCGGAATCAGGGTATACCAAAACAAAAAAATTTCCTTCGCTAGACTTGTATGTCAATGCCAAAAAGGGATCGGCGCAACATAAAATGTGTCTGGGTATTGTAGCACAATTAAAAAGTACCTTGGGCATCTCACTGCGGATCCAATTGTGCACTTACAAGGAATGGGAAAAAGCAGTTTCATCTGGTAAGGCTAAGATTTGGCGCTCCGGGTGGGTGGCCGATTATCCTGGTGCTGACAACTTCCTTGGCTTATTTTATAGTGGTAAATTGCGGTCCGATAAAAAGATAGTAAACGAATTTCACTTTCAAAATGAGCAATTCAATTCACTCTTCGAAGAGGCGGCACGCGAAGGTGATCCAGACAAACGAGAAGCGCTGTTTATTGCTTGTGATCAGTTGATCGTTAACGAAGTACCAGCCATACCAATTTTAACAGATGACGTGCTGATTATGATCAATGCTCGAGTGCGTGATTTTTACACCAATTCGATGGAAGTACTTGATTTTTCTTCTATCTTTATCAAAGAGCCACGTCGTTGATGTGGTCAAATTTATTCACTAATTTAAAGCTCTCAGCTTGCACTTTAAAGCCATCGGCATTGTCTTGATGGCTTTTTTAATGGTACAATAGGGCGCGAATAATCTCCAGTGAAGCATCCACATTGAATCGTGGGATATGTACGCTGTAAAATTTGAGCATTGTTTCAAAGGCCTCCTTGCGCAGCGCTAACAATTCCTCCGTTTGTTCAAGCTCACCGTCAGCCAAAGACCTTAATAAGTGCGCAACCTTGCCGTCAGCAGTCAAGTGGCCTGCAATCAGATGATTGCTAAAAATACCCTCTTGAAGATCAAAATAGCTTGCGTTGTCCTCATCCACTGATGGACCAATTCCCAGATGAAATGAAAACTCCATGAGAAAACGAGTTGGATACAATCTTAAATCTTCCGTATTGTCGATCTCGCGAACTGTTTTATCTAAAAAGTTAAACAAGGGCTCATCCTCTAAATCGGTTTGAATGCACTGTTGAAGGATCTCTGCTACAAAGAAGGCAATGGCGGAACGAACTGGATCAAAGCGCAAACCTGTTGGATTGAAAAGAAGGTCTGTTCCCGTGATTTTTCCTAGTTCGGATGAAGGATGGCGATAAAAGGTGATTTCACAATACGCCATTGGAAAGAAAGGTTGCGACTTTTTTTTCGCTCCTTGAAAGATGAATTTTTGTATCCCCTTGGTGAGTGTAAAACACGTGAGGATGACGCTACTTTCGGAATAATTGATCCGCCGAAGAATAAAGGCTTTGTCTGTATTTTTCAAGGCGTAATCAACGTACTACTAACACCTTTCCAACCTGCCGTCCTTTTCCTTCATTGATTGAAGTCCAAATCAAATAAACTCCCGTAGCGACCTTATCACCACTCAATGTTCTTCCATTCCATACTGCTGTCCCCCCATTTGAGGTTGTTTTGTACACTAGATTCCCCGCCACATCCGTTACCTTAACGTCTGAATCATAACGAATCCCTTGGATGGTGATCAGTCCATCATATTCAGGACGCACTGGATTTGGAAACACCTTAACATCACTGTATTCTGGGTCTTCGTAAGAAGCATCTGAACGGTATGAAATAAGGCCTTTATCGGTGATGATAAATAATTCTCCCGTAGATTGGTCGATCTCCAAATCAATGATATTGTTTGAAATCAAAGGTGAATTGTCTGTTGTAAATTGCTTGATGACCTCCAAACCATCCGCTGAAAGCAGGATGATCCCCGAATTGGCTGTCCCAAACCATTTTCTATTCCCCCCATCGACTTCAATATCGGTAATGTTGGTTGTTCCAAGCATGAATTCTATAACTCCATCAACGGGAATTTTAACGCGTTGTGCATTGTAATCTCCTGGACCTGCATCGAAAGCTCCGTCTGAATTGTAGAGAATAGCAAAACCGTTGTCGGTGCCAATCCAAATTTCATTGTCAAAGTCAACCGCAAGCGCTGTAACCGTGTTCGAAGGCAAAGCACCAGAGTAGTCCCCCGTAGTTAAATTGATGACCTGATCGTCTGCGGCATTTACTGGAGTTTTGTTGTGGTTGTATCCAAAAAGACCAGCGGCATCTAGTGCAAACCATTTGTGCCCATTATAGTCAATGACCATGTTCCCAGAAAACTGATTTTTCGCGGTACCACCACAATCAAAGGAGTACCACGTGTTTTCGTGATATAGTTTAAGCGGGTTCAGGGAATACCCATTCAATACCCACAAATCTCCGCTGTCGTCATATTCAAGTGCCGTTACGAGCGACTTTGTGCTTCCAGGTCCAGAGTATTCCATCGGTGAATTGAGTGGTGTAAAGGTGTCTGTCACTCCAGTTTCAAAATTGAGAATGGATACCGGATATGATGAAAATGTGCCCACAGCAGCCTTTTTCGCGTTGTTTGGTTCAATAGACACAGCTATGAAATCCCAAATATTTGTTCCATTCCATAGGTTCATGTTGTCTCGATCATAAAGGTCCCACGCCTCATCTTGAAACCGATAAACCCCTGAGCTACTAAAGTTCGAAATCTTTTCAGACATGCCTCCTCCCGCAACAATCATGGTATTTTTTTTCCAGTCCATGGCAAAAAAATCAGATTTTGGTGGACCACTGAATTCAACGCGAGTGAGCAAGTTGTATTCGGTCAATCGTTGAAGCCCATTTTTTCCGTCTGCGATCCAATAGCCCGCAGAGCTGTAAATCGACTGTTTCGGCTCAAACCATTTTCCAATATAAAATGATGAATTGACTAGGTCTAGAGTGAGGTCTGAAAAATAGCGGTAAATCGCACCGTCGGTATTAATTATCAGACGCTCTTGATCTGAACTCAATGAATTGATTTGCAAACTGAAATTGATGTCAGAAGCCGCAATGTTTCCTGAATAATTCAACTGATAAACGGTATCTTGACCGTAGGCATCCAATTGAAGTAAGGCGTAAATCTTCGCCCCAACCTCTTCAATGTCTGTGTATTTATTACTTAAAAGTAGGGGTAAACGGGCATCGATGACCCATTGAAAAGGATCGGCAACAGCTGGATTGCTAAGGCTTGCTTTCAACAAACGATCCGCAGTCAATGCGTAAATGGTATCCCCAATAAACGCCACATCAAGAATCGCATCCCCCTGAGGTGTTGGATAATACGTGTCCTTTACTTCATTGTTGGATGAATTGAGGCGCACAATACCAAAACCCGTGGCGAAGAATACATCTCCGTCAAAGTTGACAATACGGTTGATGCGCTTGTTTCCTTGGATTTCTGCTAAACGAATTGCTGGAATATTGGTAATTGTATTGTTCGCAATCACATCGATATTGCCATTGGCATACCCCACGAATACCTTTTTACTGGACAAGTCACGTCCCAAGGCACTTAGTTTCACGTCCGATAAGCCATTTACATCTGTCCAAATACTCGTTTCACCGGCAGAGGGATCGTATTCCAGCAGTCCGTTATCAAACGCGGCAAACACCAGATTGCCGTCTGTCGTAACATCGATGGCCTCACGATTTGGAACATGAATGCGCCACTGGTCCATTCCAATTTGTCCGTAGGAAAAGAAGGTGCAAACCAAGAATGCGAAAATCAAAAATTTCATTGTGCTCATTTTTCCATGCAATCAACGCGATAAGTGATGATTTATTGAATGCAATGGGATATTTCAAAGGTAATACAATACTCAGATTCAACATCAACTTGAATCCTTGTATCTTTGGACTCGTGGTTATTTTAAAACAAGTGCTCATAATGACATTTTGCGGCATGTGTTTTGAGGATGGCGAGCGACAAAATTTCTTTTTTTATGAAACAACTTTTTACTCCAGTAATTGGATTGATGCTTACATTTTTGGCTATTCAAACATGTTCCTCACAAGACCGATTTACAGAAGAATTTTCTCCCGTAAAAAACGAATTGACCGCTTGGGATCCAGTTCGTGGTGAATGGTTGGCCAACAGCATGGTTGCTATGGCGCAACATACAGAAATTCCAACCCGCACCTTTCCTGAGAATGTAACACCGATGGAAATGCTCCGATTGGTGCCCCCTGTAAATCAAGATGCAATCCGTGAGCAAATCAATGGTGGACAACGAAATGCTACTGAAACATCTGCACCTCAATGGGATTTAATGCATACCATGATCAGCCGCACAGGATGCTCTCCTCGTCAAGGTAGATCATACGGTGACCCTCATTTGTCTTCATTTGATGGCGCAAGATACTCTTTTCAAACTGTCGGTGAATTCGTTATGGCGCGTTCACGTTCAGGCCGCTTCGAGGTGCAATCACGTCAACAAGCGCAATCGGATGATTTTTCGTTGAACACTGCCTTGGCAATGAATGTTGATGGTGACCGAGTAACCCTTTACGCAATGAACAGACCCGATAACAATGCGCAAACGGCATTGCGCATCAATGGGGAACCGATGATGATGGTCCGCGATGTCTATTTCTTGCCTCGTGGAGGAACGGTCCGCTATAGCAACCGAAGTTATGTGATTACCTGGCCAACAGGTGAAGTAGTGACTGCAGAAATGCGCGGTTCAGGAATGATGAGTTTCATCAATGTCGCTGTTCAGATTTTTCCGTGTTCTGGTGAGCAGTACGATGGGTTATTGGGCAACGCAAATGGCATAGACCGCGATGATTTTGAAACAGGTTCGGGCATGAATCGTCCGGCTTACATGTCATTTTCTTCATTTGGAAACGACCAAATGCAGCAGGCCTCCAATGAAATGGAGAAAGAATACCTCGCTTTTTTAGCGCGCGATTTCGCTCGGGTATGGAGAATCACGCCGATGACTTCCTTGTTTGAATACTTGCCGGGAGAATCTACCTTGACGTATACAGATGAGCGCTTTCCGCGTGTACACCGCACCATCAATGACCTGACACCAAACCAACAAGCAACAGCTAGAAGATCCTGTGAAGAAAACGGTGTCTCACAAGAGGACATGAAAGGCTGCATTTATGACATGGCCTACTTGAGTATTCCTGGAAATCCTCGGCCTGCCATTCATGATCAAACAACAGGATTAACCCTTGGAAGAATTGATGGTGTTGTTCGAAACGACAACAATGGTGTGGTAATCAATTCTGTGAAACAAGAGCGCGGAGAAGGCACGCCGCAAGCACAGCCACTTGGGCAGCAAACAGGAGCAGAGCGCAATTCACAACAACAACAAAAAGTGGTAACGCCTCAAACCCAACCAGCGCAAGAACGACCGGTTCAGGAAAAACCAAAACAAGAAAAACCAGTTCAAGCACCGATCCAAATCAACAATGGAGGGGGTAGGGGAAATGGAGGTGGAACACCAACCACGCCAACCAACACTGCACCAACTAGAGGTGGTGGCGGAACAACACCTGTGCTCACAACGCCAACGGTGAAGCCTGGGAAAGGGTAGGGTTAGATGTTCAGATATCAGGATATTAAGACATCAAGATTTTAAGACTTGAATCACACTTCGTAATTCGTAACTCGTGGCTTCGAGAACCTCAGCCACCAAATTCGTAACTCGTAACTAATGTTAATACCTTGAGGACTTTTCAGTTGTCATTTTTTCAAGAAAATCTATGAACTCAGGCTTGTATTTCAATTTATTTTCAGGCTGACCAAACCAAGTTTTGTGAATTGAATATTCAACAAAAATGACATCCTGCCAACTATGCATGAGATTTTCATTTCCCCGATCATAGAGTGTCTCACAAAAATTTATAGAGAGGAAAGCATACGCCTCATATTTCACACGTTCGTTACCCGAAAATTCCTTTTTAAAATCTAAAGTCAAATCCGTATTCCTCAATTCTGGATGCTCAATACCAATAACCAAAATATCCTTGTAAAAAGAATCAAAGACGTCATAGGATCCATCTGTTTTATCTTTTTTCCATAAAACGATATAAAGGTAAATTGCTACGGCAGATAGTAATGTAGAAGTGGACCCTACGATAAAATTTAAAATGTCTAACATATTTTATTTTTTAAGTTCTAGATAGGAAATCACCTGAGGCAAACCCAGGATAATTTCATTAATTAGTTTACGCGTAGTATGTTTAGTGTATACCTCGGCGTGTATTTGTTGAATAAGAGATGCGCATTCTTCTTTCGAAATTTTAAAATTTGGTAAAACCATTAATTTCATTTCCACAGGTTTTTTAGAAAGATCGAGGGCAGGCAAAAGAAAACGAACATTCGAAAGAAGTGCCGCATCATTCCTCAGGTAAAATGCTATTCGTTTTTCTTTCATTTCTCTGTCTTCCCCGAATTCAGGGTTTTCGACTTCTAAAACCATGATCTTCTTTTGATTTTGCAACTCACTTTTTAAAAATGACAGCATATTTGACCCAATCCCTTTTGACCTTAATTCAACAAGAACTGAGAAATAATCGAGCAACACAAAACGCGTTTTTCCCAAGGGAAACAAAAATGCGAAAGCACAAATTTTCCGCTGACATGTACATACAAAAAGTACATTAACTCCTTGCTGAAAACGAGAAAAAAGAACATCATAAGACTGCCGTTCTTCGGCAGGAAAAACCTCCTCATATTGCTTGTAGACCTCTGCAAACGAAGATGTATCAAGAGGATTAACCCGGACAAACTCATACTTAGCCATGCAGCTTAATGAAAAAAGGTCAAAACCACTAAATTGTAGTTTTGACCTTCATTATAACTCTACGTTGGAATTAAAACCACTCAGGGTGTGCCTCTAGCGGTTTACTCGCTCCATGTTCTTCAGCCCATTTATCGAATTGTGACAAGGTCATGTCATTGTGCTCATCCAATGAACGGTACAAACGACCATTTTTCTCGTATTTAATCTCCACTTGTGTACCAAATGTTTCTTTGTAGCGCGCTTCAAAAGTCTTAACTTTCATGTTGCCAGTTGTAGCCATTTCAGAGGCATCTTTCTTTGCACGAACTGTTGAATGATTCACGCTCCAATCCCCCTGGAATACTCCGTCTGGACCAGCAAAAGACAAATAGATGTGGTTAAATTTTCCACACCATTCTCTGTTAATCGACTTTAATTTTTTGTTTCCTGCAAATGTAATATCAGCCATTTCATTTATTGTTTTATTTACCTACTCTCATTCGCTTTTCGGTATCCGCGTTTTTAATTCACATTTAGTCCCATTCACCCTCTTTGCAGCCTTCATTTTTCTTTTCAGCATTCAAGGTCGATAAGGATTTTTTATCATCTGAGCCTGTTGTATAGTAACGTTTTCCATCTTTCGAAGTATAACATATTTGAACATACAAGCCGAAAATTGTTTCAAACTCACGTTCAATATTCCCAACTAGGCGACTTCCCGTAAAGCTGATTTCACCATCTCCTTTTTTTGTTCGAACGGCAGCCAATGATTTCGTTTTATCAACGCCCGTGATCGTCCCTCCATTAGCCACCAATGTTTTTGCTTCAGGTGGACAGATCTTCAGTCTCAAATATGGGAAATGAGCATTGAATTCTTTCATGATCGTCGCTACTTTTTTCGTACCTGTTGTTGTAATTTCTCTTGCCATGTTGATTGATTATTTTTTAGTTAAAAAATATACTACACCAGCGGCTACAAGAACTCCTATAAGTGCATATAGCCACCATAAACTTTTCTTCGTTGCCGCCTTGTCTATTGCCTCCTTGAGCGCAGGGTTTACAACTTCGAGGTTATAATCTCCTTTGTTAAAGGCTTCTTTTCTTTCCACTTGGACAACGCGAACACCATATTGTAACACATGATCGATCAGGTTCTGAATATCACTCTCTCCAGTTTCTGTGTCTTTACTCTCCCAAGCTTTGGCAACAAGGACCTCAACCCCATCTGCCGTTGTGAAGATTTCATTCGGTTCTGTAAAATGAGAGGCATGAATATCTAAATCCTGTGCTTGACATTCCTGACGAATGGAACTAGGCTGTATCACCCCGTAATTGCGCGTAGTATAAGGCTTAAAAAGACTTTTGTAATTCTTTGGCGCGGAAGGATTAATCGAGTCTGGAAGCATTTGCTTCATTTCCTCGAATGTTGCCTTGGGATATAAGGTAAAAAGGGCGTCGACTATCCCTAGTGCAGTGCGGTTCATGGCTTTACCTGTAACCTCAATAACACCTTTTTTTAGAGACGCTCGATCTGAATTCGATAATCTTTCAACTACTTGTATGGACATAATTCTCTGTATGAAATTTCAAACAGACCAATTATAGAAATTATTATCTACACGAATTGCACGAAACCCAAGTCAAGTTGGGTCAAGTTGGTAAGCGTCACTTTTTCAGTAGTTGAACTCGTTTTGTTGACCTGCCAAAGTCCCCGATGACTTCTATGAAGTACATACCGTCCTCTTCATTTATTTCCATTACGGTAGTCATCTCATTGGTCAATTTTGATTGAACCAAGCGTCCAGTGCAACTATACAAATTCACCCGCATGCCACTGTCCCATTTTACAAAATCAATCGTAATGGTTCCAGATGTTGGGTTTGGATGTATGGAAAAGTGTGAGTCAAGTTCGCCTAGTTCTAATGCCGCGGTATCACAAATTGGATTTGTGCTTACCAAATTGGCAAAAAACTGAGCCATATTCCCTTCGCGTAGGATCGTATTGTCGTATGCATGACAAGGATTGGAGGCTTGATCCGTGCAACTTGCTTGACCGAAAACAAAACTATAAGGAAAGGTCGTCGTGGTAAATTCGTTCTGAATGGTATATCCCAAGTTTTGGTTGGTATTCCAATCTGAAATGGTTCGACTACCGTAGGATTTTGGCGTATTTGCGATGCCATAGCACCCGTAGCCGTTGGTCATGCACCAAGTTAAGCCCCAGAAAATTTTCGCGCTATCAATGGAAACCACAATGTCGCAAGGCTGATGGTAGGAAAAAATGCTTGGTTTTGCAGTGCCAGGGGCTTGTTGCGCGATAAGATTGCTGAACATTCCTCCGAAAATATTTCCAACTCCTTTGATGGTGTAGGCCACCGTTGTAGGCTCAATTGTACCAGCAATCCCTCCAAGATCGGGCCTAGAAATATTTTGCGCACTGAGATTAGCCCCAACATTGTACACGCAATTTGCTGTATTGGCATTCGGAACAGGGGCATTTGACAAGGCAAAGGTTTGAATCGGACGTTCACTACTGACATCCAACAAGGCAGCGCCCAATGAGATAAACGCCCCTGCACTTTCGCCTGTTAGAAAAACATTGGATGGATCGATGCGATAGGTGTCAGCTCGATTTAATAGGTAACGAAGGGCTCCCTTGGCATCTTGCACCCCGCGATAATACGCGCGATACCATTCTGAACTATCCGTTGCAAAAATACAGCTGTAGTTTGGGTAATTGCAGTTCCACAGTTGTTCATCGGCAACGAAACCAAGTCTATAATTAATGCTTGCAGCTACATATCCACGCTTTGCAAATTGGCGACATGTATATTGAATGCTCGCTTCCGTTTTATCCCCGGCAATAAATGCCCCACCGTGAATCACAAGGATCAATGGCCGCTTTGATAGGTGACTTGGGTCATCACAATTCGGTAGATACAAATCCAATTTTAAGGAATCCAATTGGCCATCAAATCCAATGTCACTTCCATAAGTCAAGTTCAATAGACTATCGTAGGTGTATTTTTTATCGATCCATTGCTGACCAAAAAGTGATGAGGATAGAAGTAGTACAGAGAGAATTGCAAATAAATGCCGCATAATTATAGTGTTTCCATTCAAAAGTAAAACTATATTTCAATTATGCAAGTTTATCGGGTTTTAACCTCAACGAAACAATAGAACTATAGCGTATTCTTTTAGATTGAATAAAACTGAATTTAGGTTGTTGAATAACAACAAAGGGATTACCTTTGTTGAGTTTACTATTGGACGATGGATTTATCCATTGGATCCGTGGCGTAACGTTAAAAAAGGCTCCGTGGCGCAAACTCAAAAAAGGATTTGCACCACCCGCCAAAAAAGGCTCCGTGGCGCAACTGTCCTTTAGAGGATGTCAGTTGCACCATTCGCCAAAAAAGGCTCCGTGGCGCAACTGTATAGCGCACTGGATTTCGGCTCCAGCGGTTGTGGGTTAGAATCCCTCCGGGGTCACAAAACAAAACGAGAATGAGTGTGAGAGCGTCATTCTCGTTTTTGTTTTACTTCATTCTCATTCTGTTTACCTTCGGTGCAGCTACGCAGTCTCATTCTTTTTTTTGGAATTTTTTCCAATCCATAACCCTCTCCAAATCCTTATAAAAGTTTGATTTTTCGACTTCCGGGATCACAAAAACAGAGTGACCCTTCGATGAACTCAGGGCTAAAAGTTGTCCCGAATAGTCGGGATAAATAGCAAAAGCGACGAAACTCCATTCTTTTTTTTGAGCTCCTTAGGCTCAAATTAGGACTTTTTAGAGACTATTCAACGCTTCTTGTA
>CAMBMC010000004.1 GCA_945868555.1 Chitinophaga pinensis
ATTTGCCATTCAATCATCGGATTGTTAAACGCTGAAGGGAGATGTATATACAATTCAAGCACACGCTTTCTGTTTAATTCCGTGAAATTTTCTCCAACAGGGTAATCACTATACACCAAATCAACTCCTATAAGCGTTTGCCCATCCAATTTTTTAAGTTCCGACAAAGTCAAAATGGAATAGTCGCCAGGTGACATTTTCAATTTTAAGTGAGAAAATGTTGATTTATCGGGAGTGTATTTGTCGACAACCACTGTGTCCTTAAAGCGAATAATCTCCTTGATATTCACTTGCGCTGCGGCATATCCTTTCACCAAAAGAATGATTACCAATATGTTCATTAACTTCTTCATAGTTCGGTTAACCACACTTCTGTGAAAAAGTAACAGAAGAAAAAAAAATCAGAAAGCTTTCGGTGATTTAGAAACGCAGGATCAACTTTAGGTTAAATCGACGCTGCGTGAGGTAATTTGGGATCGAATAGAATTTTCCTTGCACATCCTGGATCCATTGTTTTGAAAGGACATTATTAATGCCCAATAAATTGAACACTTCAAAAGATATGATGGCATCGGTGAACGTCTTTCTGAAGAAATTTTGTTTGTTTTTTTCATTGAGTAAATCGTACGACATGCCGATATCAACCCGAAAATACGCCTTCATTCGAAGAGTATCTTTGTAACGATTAAAGTCTGGCGGACCATAAGGCAAACGCGATCCATATTGGAGTCCCATTTGAACAGTGAAGCGCTCAAATCCAGGCATCTGGTCTTGTATTAAAGCACCAAAAGTCAACCATTGGTCGGTAGGTTTAGGGATAAATCCTGGATAAATTGTAGCGCTATCTGCGACCACCTGATCGTCGCTGTAGCCAAAAATAATTTTATCTCCTGCCGCGTTGTAATATTCCTTGTATGAGTCGTTGCGCAAATCTTCCCTAGTGCGCATCAAGCCCATTTTGAAATACGATTCAATCCCTTCCACAAATTGACCGTGAATGTTCAAATCGAGCCCATATGCATAGGCAACGGCATCATTCGTGGCGTAATAGCGAGTACGTACATTGTCAATTTCGTATGGATTCACATCCCAGATATACTTGTAATATGCTTCCGCTGTGAATTTAAAGGGTACCTCACGACCCCACATATTGAAATAGACATCTGTTCCTGTGACAAAGTGAAAAGATTTTTGCGCCTTGACATCAAGGTTAAGCTTGCCATTGAATGTTCGAAATTCACGGTAAAAAGGCGGTTGATAGTACAAACCAGTCGCCAAACGAAAGCTGATGTTTCTGCGTGCCACCTTACCTTTGTTCACCATATAAATTCGAGGAACAAAAGTCAAAGCCATTCGCGGTGTGATATAGCCTTCATGATTCGCCGTGGTATACCCTGCACGTGTTCCCAAACTAAAGCTCAATCGAGCCGTAGATTCTTTGATCGTATCCGTGTATACTTTTATTGTTTTTACACCATTTACCTTTACGCTTTTACGCACTGTAACTGCATGATTTTTCTTTGTTTTCGACCATTGGGAATTCAACTGAGCAAAACCTGTAAATCGTTCAGAATGTAATTGCAAATTACTTTTAATGGTCTCAAACAATTCAACCACATTGGGACTACCCTGAGGGACACTGTATCCGGCTGAATCGATCATTTTCCATTCGCTTAGCACATCGGTAAACTCGTCGTGTTGGTAATTCACTCCCCAAAGCGCTGTCATCCGGCTGTATCGAAGGGAATCTTCCGCCTTAAATCCATTTTTAAATTCATGGCTACCATTGAGATAGATGTTGATGATAGTTGCATTGAGCTTGTTTCGTGCGTGGTTCAAAAAAGTGCCTACGCCGAGCACAGCCACTGAATCGCCATACTCTTCCTTTGATGGATCAGTTTCGAGTTGATTGATGTAATACTGGCCTTGAATATCGAAATATTCACGTTCAACAGTATTAAAAACCGTTGCATACAGATCGAGTTTGGTCTTTTTTGTAGGCTGCCATTTCAATGCTGTTCCACCCATCATGGTTTGAAAGCGCGTATCCTCCTTCCCATCAAAATAAATCATAAACGAATAGGCCTCATTGGCAGTTCCAAAATCTGTTCGTTGGCTTTGCGGAGTAAAACGATAATTGTTGCTTGAAAAATGGGAAATCACGCTCCACGTCAACTTTTCGGTAATCTTGTAGTTTGATAAAAACTGAACATCCCAAAAGACAGGGTTGTAAGATCCTTTTGTGGGCAATGAATTCAATAAATACCCATTGGAACGGTAGCGCGCGCCAAAAAGATAACTGAAGCGACTGTTTACCTCTTGCTCGGCGTGTAATTCAACCCCAAGCAATGAAGCCATCACTGAGCCAGCAAATAGCTTTGGTTTTTTATACTCAATATCTAGAACAGAACTCATTTTGTCACCATACTGGGCATCGAATCCTCCGGCAGAAAATTTAACCGATCCCACCAAAGCAGAATTGATGAAACTCATCCCCTCCTGCTGACCACTGCGTGTTAGAAAAGGTCGATAAATACTAAATCCATTGACATACACGAGGTTTTCGTCATAACTACCTCCGCGCACATTGTAATTGGTTGTTAGCTCGTTGTTTGATGTGGCTGCCGTTGTGTAGGTCAAAAAACGTTCGTAATTTCCAAGAGGAATATTCTGTACATCAGTTATTTTTAAGGTAGGCAATTCGAAGGGGTCTTGTCGGATTTCATGCACCGAAACTCCAATCTCTTGCTGAAAATTAAAACGAATATCTGGCGCGTTGACAATGCTACTTGACGCAATCAGCGTTCGACTCTCTTCCAAATCCGAAGACCGAAAACTAAGCTTAAGCGTATCGCCAATCGTCACATAAAGGGTGTAACTCCCAAGAGAATCCGTATAGGTAAGCGTTGGGAATGCCTTGTCGCAATAGACCTTCACATTTTCGACAGGTTTTCCTTTTTTATCCAAGCAAAATCCTTTTACAGCCGCTTGTTGTGCGAATGAATTTAGCGCAATGAAGAAGAAAAGAAATGTGATAATTTTGCTCATGGGCCGATCTAAAACGTGTATTTCAATGGATTATTTCATGAGCGAAGAACAACAAAATCAGGATCAAAAGGATCTATCGACGCGCAAACACGCTCAATAAATCCGATCAAGTCGCCATCTGATGCCAAAGAAAATACACTCACCGATCTTTCCTGCATTGAATTCTTAGGCACAATGCGCTCTTGTATTTGCTCGATGGCCCGCAATGCCGTATCGTGACGTTGCTTTACCGTTTTGGTGATTTTATCCTTTATGCTTTGGATGGCTTTTTCCAGACGTACACCCTCTGCTTCAGCGTAACCTGAAAGTCCTTCATCAACGGACTTGACATGAGTTGTAATGCTTTCACGTAAACGTTCGAGGTGCTCATCAATTTGAGTAAAATCCACCTCATTGGAAGCTTCTACAGCCAAGTAGTGTTCTTTTAATTGGTGCACATCATTGAACATGTCGTCTAAGGCAATGCCATACTTATCCATCTTTTTTGAGGTAGATGAGTCAATCATTAAGATTGACGTTCGCACTTGAATGAGCGGATAAGGAACCGAAACCTGATCGAAAACACCCTTGAGTTGAAGCCAATATGAAATTTCGCCTGCACCGCCAACATAGCACAAATTGGGAAGTAGAAGTTCTTGAAATAAAGGCCTTAGAATCACATTAGGAGAAAAACGTTCTGGGTATTGATTCGCTTCTTCAAGCAGCTCATTCAATGAACGATTCCCAATACCTTCGATATAAAATCCATCCTCACTCTTTAAAATTCTTTCGCGCGCATTCGCTGTCAGATAAAACAAATTGACTTCACGTGGTGTGGCTTGAACCTTCCAACCTTCATGAATCAAGCGTTCGTTTGTTTTGACAACAGCCTTGTAGGAAAACTCTTCTGTAAGTTCTTTGTGAATGATTGGAACAAATTGACGTTTCAATAAGGCATGGTCCCCGTCAACACACAACAAGCCGTAAGATGAAAATATCTCGTGAATCAATGAAAAAGTAGCTTCTGTTAGGGTATTACCGGTATAAGATGACAAAAACGCATCAATTTGCGCGGTGTCCACTCGGCTAAACGATGCGCGAATTTCGTCTTTGAGCGCCTCCAGTCCTTGTGTTTCGAAACGGCCTACTGCACCTGTTTGCGGTGTTTCCCATTTTAGTTCACGTCCAAACAATTCAACGCTTGAAATTTCTTCGTAGTCGTGGTCTTCCGTAGCCATCCAAAAAACAGGGACAAACTGGCAATCAGGATATTCTTTTTTTAATTCCTCACTTAGTCGAATGACATGAAGAATTTTGTAGATCATGAAAACAGGACCAGTGAATACATTCAATTGATGTCCTGTCGTTAGTGTGAAACAATTGGGACCATTGATGTTCTGGATATTGGACAAAACGGCAGCCGAGTGCTTTTTGTTTGAATACAATTCCTCCCAATACGCTTTTAGAATATCCCTTAAATTGGTAGAGAAAGAATTTTTCTTTGTTTCGATTTGATTTGCGAAATGTTCAAGGGAAAAAGGATTTTGTATAAACGGGATGACTTTTTCTTGGTCCGACGCAAGCATGAGCTGTTGCTCTGTAAAATAAGCTGTATGCGATCGCGGGATGTTGAACTTTTGCATGCACAAATGTAATCAACTCAAACATGACTTCATTCGAATGATTGCCCTTATCTTTGTCAAAAAAAAGAACATGGAAGCGATTATACGCACAAACAAGGGTGAAATGAAAGTATCCCTTTACACTGAAGATGCGCCGAATACGGTTGCTAATTTTGTTAAACTTGCCAAAGAAGGATATTACGATGGGTTAAAATTCCACCGTGTTATTCCAAATTTTATGGTTCAAGGTGGCTGTCCGAATAGCCGAGATGGTGCGAAAGGAATGCCTGGAACAGGAGGACCGGGTTATTCCATCGATTGTGAATTGAAAGGTGGGAATCAGCACCACGATAAAGGGGTTTTATCTATGGCGCATGCTGGAAGAAATACTGGGGGATCACAATTTTTTATATGTCATTCTCGCGACAATACTGCACATCTAGATGGCAACCACACATGCTTTGGCAAAGTCGTGGAGGGACTTGAAATTGTGAACGATATCCGTCAAAACGACAGCATCGATTCGATAGAAATTATTGACTAAAAATAAAAAAGTCCAGTTTACGCTGGACTTTTTACTTCTATTTTTTTGTCATTTTCTTAGCCATTTTCACATAATTGGCATGCGCTTCTTTAAGATCTGGACAGTTTTCAGCGATTGCATCTGCAAATTCCTTGGAAACAGGATTGACATCCTTCGTTTCAGCCATCTCAAGTGCACAAACCGCGTAGTTCGCATCCGTCATGTCGATATTAAGTGCTTTAAGCTCTTCACTTTCAACATTTTTCTGCTTCATGCATTCGCACATTTTATTCGAGGCTTGGCGATAATCCTCCTTGCTAGGTCCACATGCCGACAACACTGAAATCGCCACAAGACCTGTAAAAAACACTTTTTTCATCCTTTGATTTTTTTTTGATAAAAATAGGTAGAATGAGGAATTAAAAAATGAAATGTGAAAAATTAAAAATGAAATACCGTTGAAAAATTAATGTTTCTTGGAGCATTAAATCTTGTCCATTCATCCGTTGATATGAATAGTTTTTAACAATCGGAAAAATTGATTAAAAATTTAAATTTCAAACACTACATTTGTTAATCATGAGTGATTTCGTTGTTTCAGCTAGAAAATATAGACCTCAAACCTTTGACACAGTTGTTGGTCAACGGTCAATTACATCTACTTTAAAGAATGCGATAAAAACAGATCACTTGGCACAAGCATTCCTTTTTTGCGGATCTCGCGGAGTAGGAAAAACATCATCCGCACGTATTCTTGCAAAAACCATCAATTGTTTCAATCGCACGGAAAATATAGAGGCATGCGACGTGTGCGATTCTTGCATTTCATTCAATACGGGAAACTCCTTGAATGTGTATGAGTTGGATGCCGCCTCAAACAACTCCGTAGAAGACATTCGAAATCTGGTTGATCAGGTGCGGATACCCCCACAACTTGGAAACTACAGGGTTTACATCATCGATGAGGTCCACATGTTGTCAAATTCAGCATTCAACGCGTTCCTAAAGACCTTAGAAGAGCCCCCGAAGCATGCGATTTTCATTCTTGCTACGACTGAGAAGCACAAAATTATTCCAACGATATTGTCCCGTTGTCAGATTTTCGACTTCAATAGAATTCGTGTCAAAGACATTGCAGACCATTTGGCTGGAATCGCAGTAAAAGAAAGCATTGCCATTGATTCCGAATCGTTGCACCTCATCGCTCAAAAGGCAGATGGCGCCTTGCGTGATGCGCTTTCCATGTTTGACCAAATCGTTACTTTCACAGGTACAACAATTACCTACAAGAGCGTTTTGGAAAATTTGAACGTACTCGACTACGATTATTATTTCAGAATCGTTGAAAGTGCCGAAAAAGAGGACATCCCTTCAGCTCTGCTGCTCTTGAATGATATCATTGATAAAGGATTTGACACCCATAATTTTTTAGGAGGACTTGCCGAGCACTACCGCAATTTATTGATGTGTAAGGATGTTCGCGTTGCCTCTCTGCTTGAGGTGGGCGAAGCTGTTGAACAACGCTACATCGATCAAGCCAAGCCACTTGAAAGTGCTTTGATTATTCGTGCTTTGGGCGTATTGAGCAAGGCAGATGTTGAATACAAGTCTGCAAAAAATCGGCGCTTGCTCGTCGAGATGGCGCTGATGCAGCTCTGTTCCATTAAACAGGAGCAGGAAAAAAAAAACTCCTAACTGACCCGGTAGAGATCATTCCGTTTCCGAATCAAAATCTTCGGGATAAGGTTCCGCAGACACCAAAACCTTTAGCGCCTCCTGTTCGTCAAGAAGTTCCTCGCGAGCCAGAACCGAAGGTGAGTGCTGTGCCCATTGGTGCATTAAACACCACAAATATTTCCATCTCTAAGATGATGGAAAAAGAAGAAAATGAGCCTGTCATAGAGCGAAACAGCGAAAACCTGCCGAGAGAAGATTTCTCATTTGATAAATTGAAAATGTTGTGGCGTCGCTTTGCTTTTGAAATGAAGGAACGCAATTTAGAAACGTTTTACAATGCTATGATCAAGCGGGAGCCTACCCTAAAAGATGATGTGATCTTGAAAATGGAGGTAGACAATCAAATCCAAATAGACTATATCACACCGCATCTGCAAGAAATGCGCGCATTTTTCCAAAAGGAATTGCGCAATTACTCTGTGAACATCGAAATTTTCCTAAGTGAACACCCTGAGGAAGAAGTAAAATACCTCAGTGGCAAGGATAAATTCGCTGCCTTGGCGAGAAAAAATCCGAATCTGCATACCTTAAAAAACACCTTCAATCTCGACATCGATTACTAGAAGCTTATGCGCAGCTGAAGGCTGATATCCGATTTCTTTGCACCTAAAATTTCCTCTGCACCTGTTCCTATTGTTTTCTTGTGGGCATAAATGCTCAAACCATAGCGAAACCAGAAATCGAAATGTGTTAAAAATGTCCAGCGCACCACAACATATCCTCGACTACCTTGATCAAAAAGTGCGGGAATTGAAAACACATTTAATACATTGTTTTCATAGGCATAGAGGCGAGAATCATAACTGTCTGTATCAAATAAGGCATACCTAAACGTGAAATCTAAAGGCCATGACTTCGGCTTTATAAGTACATCACTGAAAAGAACGACACCTTTTTCATTCGTATTGCTCAATCGCTTCAAAGAAACGCACTCCATGCGCGAACGAAAAGTAATGAATTCACTTGCATTATAGGTAACGTTGATGCGGTAATTGCTTTGCTGGACATTCTCAATAAAAGGAACAGTTCCGTCAAAATCACGGCTATTTTGCTGACGAATCTGTTGACGGTACCGTGCATAAATCTCCAGAGATTTGTTGGGACGGTAACTCAATTGCAGCAAAACCTCATTTCCTTTTGTTGGGGAAGAAACTTGGTAGTTGAGCCAAGGAAATGTGAAAACATCCACAAAGGCGTTCATCGTAAATGACCTATTCGGCTGAAACTTTATGCCCATATACAGACCTCTTTCGTTGTGTGTGCTGCCATTTTCTGAAAATCCAGCAGTATAAAACGAGGCATAATTTCGGTCGTAGGAACGGACCAATGCACTAAATGAACAGCGCGGATGCAAGGCCAAAAGAACACCGTGAAGTTGGGCCATCGCTTTTGATGAGGCATTTACTGAAAATTCGCCGAAAAAATGGGCATTCTTAAACAAGATGCTGTAATCCATGCTCCCTGTGAACACGCGATCTCCTCGAAAATCAAATTGATTGTAAGGCAATGTATCTTTCAATACGGGCTGATCATATCCTTGATAGATTGCATGTACACCAAGTTGAATTCGTCGCAGTTGAACACGAACCGAGGTGCCTGCAATGGTTTCCTTCAGAGAATTGCGGCGAGAAATTTCAGCATTCGTGCGATGCAAGCCCGTCAACTCTGTACCTGAGGCAAAGGAAAATGCTCCATTTATTGAATCCATCTCAAGTTTGGCATCCACCTTCTTCATCGATGCAAATGTTAACATACTCCATGCTCCAAAGCCTATATGAACCGCAGCACCGCGCAGAAACCGAGATTCATCTGTAGATTTAAATGGCCGTAAAGATTGTGCTGTTTTCTTGATCGACATGGCCTCAGCCGACTTATTGAAGGCATAGCCCGTCCAGAAATTTATACCTTGGCCGAATTGTACTTGATAGTCACCTAGAGCAAAAGACTTCAGGTATTTCCCCCCCTGATAGAAAGCGTGTGCCGAGTAAAAATCGAAGCCATTTTTTTGTGCACCATGAAAAAATGCTTCTCCTGGATCCTTTTCCGCTGTCAGTCCAGCGCTGAAATTTGTTCGATACGCATAGTTGAGGCGTGTATAATAATGGTCTTTGTTTCCGTGGTAATACATATTGCTTGCATTCAACAGAGAATCACTTACTTCTGTGTAGCCCTGTTTTTTCTGAGGGATTGTTTGGTATCGAAAAGTTGCATCATAACTGCCCTGTTTTATGGCTTCCTTTACTGAAAGGTGCAATTGGTCAAGTTTATCGTCTATGCGAACAAAAGGGAGAATACGGTCGATCGTTTCCTGGTCCCAATAATCGATGCTCTGAAGTTCATAGATTGTAATGAACTTTCCGAAAAGTCTTCTATGCAGAAGGAAAGCACTGATTTGAAAATCGGACAATAAGAAAATCTCTTGCAACTCCTCCTCTTCCACTGCGTTGAGATTCATTGGGTGCTCAACATAATCCGTCAAGAGCTCTGTGAGGTAAGAAAAATCAAGTGTTTCAGATTGAAGCTGCTCTGAAATAAATTCAATGCGCTCTTGAATGAGCTCAGATTTATCTTGTCCAAAGGAAAACAACGAACTGAATAAAAAGAGCAGAACGGGATGCAATCTCCTTCTCATTTTGCGTTCGCTTTGGTTCGAAAAGTAAAGGTCACTTGGGGAGTCCATCCGAGAAATTGATGGTACTGTGTCGCCACATCCAAATGAAAGGTCGACCACATGCACCCAAAACCAGCGCTAATTTCCAGAGGATTTAGCTTGCAGCCAGCTCGAATGGCAATTGATTTATTGGGAAGATACTCCAGCCCTGCTTTTATCCTTAAAGGGTGCTCTACGTCTTTTTGAGCCTCAAGGCACAACAACACCAATTTAGATAAGGATATACTTGATCCCAAACGCAGTTGAGTAGCCAATCGTTCATCCTGAAAATCAGACAACTTCGCACGACCAAGGTTAAATACACTCGCACCCAACTTCCAATTTTCTGTCAACGCGACGAATACCCCACATTCGGCTGTAATCGTTGACTGCGTTCCATAATTCTCTACGAGGGCTATTCTGTTGTAATTGAGTTGAACGCCCGCGTAAAATTTCTCAGATAATTTCATGCTGTAACCTAGCCCACCACGAAGGGATCTAAGAAGCTCATTGCCATGCATGGAACCTCCGAAAGAAAGCACCCCTTGTTGAATTGGCTGAACGAAGACAAGGCCTTGCGATTGCATTTCTTTTAGTAAAAACCTTGACTGATAGGTGGCTGAAACCGTTGTTTGGGTCATCGATGCCAATGCGCCTGGGTTGGATTGAAAGGCCCAGGGGTCTGATAGAGCGACATGTGCCGCGCCACAAGCTGCAAGTCGAGCTCCGACGATAGGTTCCGGCTGCGCAAAAATGGGTTGGCAGAAAATTGGGATGAGTACGCGCGCAATTATAGAAAAGTGGTTCATCTATTAAAGATACGTAGAAACATTCCGATCTTCCAAACAATGACATCAGAGATTTTAATGCCTTTTTGTTGTCACTTATTGGCGCTTATTGTACCCATCAAACTCCTCGACATCCGCAAGAACAAAAGGTTCTTCGCAATCCATCATAGACATAATTCGCAGTATTTCAGGGTATTGCTTCGCGTCGTGATGGTAACACAAGACCTTAGAGCCAAGCACTTGCACCTCATCAAAATCACGATTGCTATTGATTCGGTAGAAAGCCTTATTGTTTGGTAGTTTTCGGTATTGCGGAAAGTCCGTATTTTTATCACTCACAGATCAAAAGTACAACACAGGATTTATTCTCCATGACGAAAAAAGAAAAAGCGCAGTATATCGTTGACGAATTGGAACGCTTGTACCCAGAAACACCTGTCCCATTGGATCACAGCGATGCCTATACCCTACTCATTTCCGTGTTGCTCTCTGCGCAATGCACGGATGAGCGTGTCAACAAAATTACACCTGCTCTTTTTGCACGAGCAAACAATCCTGCGGACATGATTAGGCTAAGCGTGGAAGAGATCCGAGCGATTATTCGTCCTTGTGGACTTTCACCGAAAAAATCAGAAGCTATTTTTCAACTTTCACTTATGCTATTGGAGAAGCATCAAGGGGAAGTACCTCAATCGTTTGAAGAGCTCGAAGCTTTTCCTGGAGTTGGACACAAAACAGCATCTGTTGTCATGGCACAAGCATTTGGGGTACCTGCATTTCCTGTGGATACGCACATTCATCGCTTGCTTACACGTTGGGGAATCACCTCAGGAAAAAATGTGGAAGAAACCGAACGCGACGCAAAAAAACTCTTTCCAAAAGAAAAATGGAATAAATTGCACCTTCAAATCATTTTTTATGGACGTGAATACTCTCCTGCACGCAGTCCAAAGAGCGTAAAGGACTTCATCACCATGAAGATTGGCACAGCAAAAGCAATCAAGGAACTCGTATAGTGACGACAAGGAATCAGCAAAAAATGACGTTCAAAATCATTCCATTCTTTTGGGTTAAGCTCATCTGCTTGATGATCTTATGGCATCCTTCTTATAGTCAAACCGATCAAAAAAATCCTTGGGATGTTCGGGCAGATGCCCATTTTGGCTTTGTTCTTCCAGAATACCAAAATTTTAATTATTTGGTTGAAAAACCTATTCAAGGGATTGAGATAAGTCTTCATAAGGCCTCACGAGGAAGAAACTTTTGGGAACAATTGTACCGCTATCCAGAATTTGGTTTCACCCTAATGACCATCTCTCTTGGCAACGATGCTGTTTTTGGGCACGAAATCGCACTCTATCCTTATATTCAAACACCAATCATCCGAAAAGACAAGTTTCAGTTTTCCACTACATTTGGATTTGGAGCGGGCTATGTCACCAAGAAATTTGATTTGGTCAACAACTACCAAAACGTTTCCATCGGTTCACATTTCAACATTCATTTCAACCTAAAACTTTCTACCCATTACGACATCAGCAAGCACTTGCGCATCAATGCAGGACTTTCATTCATTCATTTTTCCAATGCCAACATGGCCGAACCCAACCTCGGAATCAATCTTTGCACAGCGCATGCAGGAATCAATTACAGATTGAGGGAAAAACTCCCGTTTATTCAACACGAAATGAAAGCGCACCGAGCATCACATGAATTTGCATTCATTTATGCGCTTGGAGGAAAACATACGCGTGCGCTACAAACAGATGTGTACTTTACCTCTTCCATTTCTGCCGAATACAAATACCATTTGAAGCGCAAATTTCATTTTGGTGCTGGGCTCGACCTGTTCTATGATTCTTCCACTGAAATCGAAATGGCAGCAAATAACAAAACAGGTTATACCACAGTCGATGATTTCCGAACAGGCATTCATTTGTCTCAAGAAATTGTGTTCGAACGATTCAGTTTCATTTTGCAAGAAGGACTTTATGTTGGACTTGTGGATCAAGTGAATGGAAAACGAATGTACAACCGAGGAATTTTAAGGTGGAAAATCAATCCACACTGGATGATGAGCATTTCCATGAAAAGTCATTTGCATATTTTGGACTATCCTGAACTTGGATTTGGCTATTATTTTATACGAAAAAAGGCATGAAATTACACTTCATTTTTCCAATAGTCCTCCTCATGCTATTCACTCAATGTGTGAAGGAGAAGAAAACGGAAACACTGCAGGTGTCGGTGTCTGAATTTGATACCTTGACAATAAATAGTGTTTTCGAAGTATATCTCATTCAAGGAGACAGCAACCACATCACTATCGAAGGCAATCCCAAAATCTTGGAGAAAGTGCGCGTTGAATCATCAAACAATACCTTGAATGTGTACAATGATTTTAATGGGAAATGGCTCTACCCATCGAACAATCGCATTAAATTGACGATTACAACAAATGGCCTGTCGCGCATCAATGCGGGTGAAACGTCAAACATTCAAACGCTAAATACCCTCACAGGAAATGAAATTGGCATTGTCATGACCTCTAAACTGAATCAGGCGACCTTGGATATCAATTGCAACTCCTTTTATTTTTGGAACAATTTCCCATGTGGTGGAAAACTCACTCTTCGGGGCGCAGTGCATGAATTGAAAATCTGGTCTGTAGCGCTGATGGCTGTTGACGCCAAGGATTTAACCGCAGACATTGCCACATTAGAGAACAAATCAAAAGGAGAGATCTCGGCTACCGTGACCCAATTTCTTCTTTACCGCATTGGCGGCACAGGGAACATTCATTTGTGGGGAAATCCGGCCAACCTTGTCGACACCGGATCTGATGGAGACGGCACACTCATTCAACATTAAAATATAAACCATGATTTCTCAACACGTTCAAGATTATATTGACAATGTACCAAAAGAGCGCAAAGAACATTTTGTGCGATTGTTTGATGCGATTCGCAACAACCTGCCAGAGGGTTTTGAAGAAACCATAAGTTATGGGATGATAGGTTGGGTGGTTCCAAAATCCATCTATCCTGCAGGATACCATTGCGATCCAAAGTTGCCTTTGCCCTTTCTCGCAATGGCCTCACAAAAGAACTTTATCTCGGTGTACCACATGGGGATTTATGTCAATCCTGAACTTATGCAATGGTTTACGGATGAATTCGGAAAGGTTGCTAAATTGAAGCTCGACATGGGCAAGAGCTGTATTCGGTTCAAGAAAACAGAGTTAATTCCCCTTGAATTGATGGGAGAACTTGCCAAGAAAATGACACCTCAAGATTGGATTACGCGCTACGAGAGTTTGTTGAAGAGGTAATGGAGCATGGACCGTCCGCCGAAGCGGACTGAAGGAACATAGACCGCTGCGCTGATAGACAAATGACTCCACAAAGATTTTAAGACACTAAGATTTCAAGAGATTAAGACTTGATTGTTCTTCGTGGCTCGTGGCTTCAAGTCTGCCATCACAACTCACGTATCCGTAGCGGCATAGCCACAAAATTGCCATAACTCGTAACACGTAATTCGTAATTAATAACTACACAACGGCTGGTTTTTTCAATCCGCGATACAGTAAAATCACACCCGCAATGACAAGTGGAATACTCAATATTTGCCCAGTATTCAGAAACAATTGCTCGTCGCGTGCTGTTTGTCCAAGCTTGACGAATTCCACCATGAATCGCGCTCCCCAAATCAGGATTAAGAAACTGCCGAAGACAACACCTGGGCGCTTCCAAAGGTCTTTTTTCCAATACAAGAATAGCAAAATGAGGAAGGCAATGAAATAACAAATGGCTTCATACAACTGTGCAGGATGACGAATTGGAATAGCATTCCATGAGCATTCGAAGGGAGGAATACAGTCGTGGTGAAGGAAGCGAAAACCCCAAGGCATGGTCGTTTCATCGCCCACCATTTCGTGATTTACTAAGTTTCCAAGTCGGATAAACGTACCTCCAATGGCTATAGGTGCCGAAATGCGATCGAGCATCCACAAATACGGTTTGTGAATAACGCGACGAGAATAGATGTACAAGGAGATGAGAATAACAATGGCTGCACCATGACTGGCAAGGCCTCCCTCCCATACTTTGAGCATATCCCCTGGGTGAGAGAAATATCCCCGTTCAAGTACAACGCCATCTGCACTTACTTCATCCCAGTAGGGCCCGTAGAAAAAGACGTGTCCGAGGCGTGCACCAACGATGGTTGCTACAACCATGAAAAGCACCAACTTATCAAGCATTTCATCGGAAATACCATCCTTTCTGAACATTTTTCGAACAACAAAATAACCGATAATCAAGCCTGTAACGAAGAGCAAACCATACAAGTTCGGCGTATTGTATCCATCGATGAGTTGGGAATCGACGTCCCAGTTGATTGCTGCTACCATTTTACTTCTCGAGTTTAATTGACTGGATTAAAGGTAATGGTTTTTCTTTGTGTACTAAAAACGGTAGTTTTTCAGAACGGCCTTTTTTGAAAATTTTATTGCTCGCCAACTTTCCCTTGCGCAATTCCTTTTGTTCTTCTTCCGGCAAATGTATGGTTTGTTGGCAGTCATGAGAACAGCAATTTTCCATTTTAACCTTGCAGCTTTCACACTGGATGAAAAGCAAGTGACAGGAATCGTTCACACAGTTTGTATGCGTATCCGCTGGTTTTCCACATTGATGACAAACTGAAATCACATCATCGGAGACACGTTCACCCCGTCGCTCGTCGAACACGAAATTTTTTCCAATAAATTTATTGTCAAGACCTTTATTACGGCAGTCATTCGCATATTTAATGATTCCTCCCTCTAGTTGATGGACATTTTTGAATCCACGGTGTTTGAACCAAGCCGAAGCCTTTTCACAACGAATGCCCCCTGTGCAGTACATGACCACATTTTTATCTTCGTTTCCTTTCAGATAAGCCTCCTCTATAAAGGGTAATGACTCCCGAAATGTATCCACATCAGGAAGGATTGCTCCTTTAAAATAACCCACTTCCGATTCGTAGTGATTGCGAAAATCAATAAGAATGGTATTTGGATCGTCAGTCAATTGATTGAACTCCTCGGCATTGAGGTGCTTGCCTATGTTGGTGACATCGAAAGTTTGATCCTCAAGTCCATCCGCCAAAATTTTATCCCGAACCTTAATTTTCAACTTCAAGAAAGAAAATTCCGCTTCTGAATCGTCAACAGCAATGTTGAGCCTCACTCCATTTAAGAAATCAATTTGGTACAAATCCTCCCTGAAACGATCGAGGTGCTGAATTGGAACCGCAATTTGAGCGTTAATGCCTTCAGGTGCGACATAGGTTCGACCTACAACATCAATGGTTGACCACAGTTGAAATAAATGGTCTCTGAACAATCGAGGATTCTCGAGCTTGGCATATTGATAGAAAGAAATCGTTACGAATTTGTAACCGCTCTCACGCCATTTCACCTCAAGTTCCTCCTTACTTAGTGTATTCCACAGTTGCATGCTATGTATTTTTAGTAAAAAGTGAAACAAAGGTAGAAATATCGGTCGATACACGCAATTAAAAAAGACCAATTGTCCACCACCAATACCCGTAACCAAGTTCATCGCTTATAGCGAAATGCACTCAAAAACTAATTTTTGTTTCATCAGCAAGGCATGAAGATTCGGTATATCTTTGAAAAGTCATTGAAGACAAGTACAAGCATGGACAACAGCACCTTCCGAGAACGCATCCGACTACAACTTTTAGAGGCACTGCCTGGAGAAATTTCTCATCAAAAAATGTCTCCGTTGAATCGTCCGATAACTAGTGAGGCATTGAAATCAATCACCGATTATCGTGAATCTGCTGTGGCCATTGTTTTGTTTGAAGCCAATGATTGCATTGAGTGCGTCTTAACTCAGCGACAAGAGTATGACGGGACCCATAGTGGTCAGGTTAGCTTCCCAGGTGGAAAAAAAGAAGACACTGACGTTCATTTAGAAGCTACAGCTCGACGCGAATGTAAGGAAGAAATTGGAGTGGAACTTACTGAAGAACATTTAATTGGCGCATTGAGTCCAGTTTACATTCCAGTAAGCCGATTTTTGGTGTTGCCTTATGTCTATTTCCTAACGCAAGAACCAATTTATACCCCAGATACACATGAGGTCGCTGAGATTTTCACTTTTCCCTTGTTTGATCTAAAAAAGGAAGAATTGATTGCCACGATGGAACTCAAACAGCCGGATGGAACTGTCTACCGAAATGTACCTTACTTTAATTTAAACAATAAAAAAGTATGGGGAGCAACAGCATTGATGCTCAGCGAGATGAAAGATGTTTTGGTTCTTTTGGATTAAAAACGGAAACGCGCAACACCCATCGCAGCAGAAAAACTGTTTGAATTACTCGTAAAGAAACTCAGTGCATCATATGACGAAATGCCAAATTCATAGGCGCCATCCTTCAACACAAACTTGATCCCAACTGGAATATTGCTTTTGTAGATTCCTCCACCAAAGTACCCTGCGCTCAAACAAAGCCATTTCGTTGGACGCAATTCACCACCAACACTAACGACTGGGTTCGCAATGCTTCCGGGACGAGTTCGGTCGAATGGAGCAACAACATCGACACCAATGGTAAATATTTTCCCAAAGTCCATGCTCGCACCTATTCTAAAATCGGCGGCATTTTTCAGGATGTATTTTTCTTGGCCTTGCAGCGAAAGCATCCCACCGTCGCTCAATAGCTGATTGATGGATTGCGTTACATTGTAATCCGATAATCCATTCACAGAAACCTGAGTCAAAAGCGTATCATTTACCTTGTAAACGTTTCTATTGTAAACCACCTGTCCTATGTTGTTTATGGAGGCAGCGATTTTCAGTTTATTGAAAAGAATCGCACTTAGGGACAAGTCAATGCCGTAGCCATTCCCTACAGACTTCGGGAAATTTCCATTTTGAACGAAAGTCGATGGATTTGATTGTGCTACATTTCCATAATCGATATTGAATCTAGGTGTAACGGCCGAGTACAGGTACAAACCACTTTCATTCGATTGCATGTTGAACATCGCCATAGACTGAATAAAACGACCACCTACACCACCATAAACGACGAAAACTGAATCTTTACCAAATAATTTTCGACCATATCCGAAATTGTAATAGCGATTCCATACCGATCGGATTTCGGAACCGTTGGTGATGGCACTTAACTTCAGTGGAACAGAAATGGAACCTAAAATCACAGAATTAAGCGTGTCTGCCGATAAGTTGGCTGAATTTGCAATCATTGAGGTATCGCTATTGATCACAATTTGCAATGAATCAAAATAGGATGCAAATTTTCCACGGAAGAGGATATCCGTTGTTTGTTGATTGAATTTAGAATACCATTGGTAGTTTTCTTGCACATTAAATGCGATGCCACCGAACTTTTCATTTTGATATGCAAAACCAAACCAATTGAGGTTTAAGAACATCGACACTCCAGCTTGCGCATAGTCACCTGCTGCTTCGCGTTGTGCATTCCAGTCGTATGGTGTTGGATTTGTTCCCAATGCTTGTTCTTTTACCGCACCAAAAAACTTCTTCAATTTGGTGCTGTTCATAGCGTCCGAATACACACCAAATCCAAATTCAGTCATGCCTAGGGTTGTGTGCTTTCCTGAATAGCCTGTTCCCCAGCCCAGGGCTGACGTATTGATTCCTAAGCAGTGATAGTCGCTTACGAAGGTTGTTGCAACGCCTTTCCCTACTGCAGAGTATGCAATACCTTGTGTTTGATTGAATGCTGTAAAAGAACAGAGAATAGCAGTAATGAGCAGTGTTGACTTCATATCGATTGTTTAGATTCACCGAAATTACGGAACTTTTAGAAAACCAAAAAGGGGAACGCATTCAAATGAAACGTGTTCCCCTTTTCGCATACCTAACCTTGCTAAAACTATAAAACCTACAGAACCAAACTATGGAAATGATTCTGTTCTGCAAAAGTAGTCATTAATTCGAATCAACGAAATTTTTCAGTAAAAAAAATGAAAATAAATTATCCGAGGGCTACATCAAGAATCATCATCACAAGGAACCCACCAATAAATCCGAGCACAGCGAGATCGGTGTATTTGTCCCGTTGCGTTTCAGGAATCACCTCTTCAACAACCACAAAGATCATTGCACCTGCGGCAAATGCCAAGGCAAAAGGCAAAATAGGCTCCATATAGATGACAGCAACGGCACCAATTACCCCAGCAATGGGTTCTACAATAGCCGATAATTGACCATACCAAAAGGATTTGAAACGACTTACTCCTGCTCTCCTTAGCGGCATAGCAACGGCAAAACCTTCAGGAAAATTTTGAATACCAATACCAATAGCCAATGCAATTGCACCCGCGATACTCGCATCGGGCATTCCGTGTGCCGCAGCACCAAACAAGACACCAACAGCAAGCCCTTCCGGAATATTATGAAGCGTTATGGCCAATACAAGAAGTGTAGTCTTATGAAGTTGCGTTTTCACCCCCTCCGTTTCATGGTCTGCAAAATTGAGATGCAGGTGGGGTAATTTTTTGTCCAAGAAAAAGAGAAACAAGGCACCGAGTAAAAATCCTACTGCTGCTGGCATCCACGAATATCCCGGATACATGCGTTCAGACATTTTAATGGCAGGATTCAGCAATGACCAAAAACTAGCTGCGACCATTACTCCACCGGTAAAGCCGAGCATAGCATCCAACCAACTGCGGTGCATATTTTTAAAGAAAAACACCAAAGAAGCTCCAGCCGCGGTCATCAACCATGTAAAGATGGTCGCTAAAAGTGCTGCCATTACCGGATCAATTCCTGATAAATATTGCTCTAAAGCATGCATTAAAAATAGTTTAATACAAATATACGTCAAGAGGAAGTGGGATTACAAAAGATTAACGTTTTAATACATTAATTTCCTTGGAGATGTCCATTTTATTAGGAAACTCTCACTATCTTTGCAGCCAAATTTTACAATTTAAAGGACACAATGGCAAGCAACAGAACATTCACCATGTTAAAGCCTGATGCGATCGAGAATGGTCACATGGGAAAAATTATCGATATGATCCTCAACGCAGGATTTGAGATCAAAGCAATGAAATTGACTCAACTTACTGAAGAGCAAGCGAAAGAATTCTACGAAGTACATGCTGAGCGCCCATTTTATGGTGAGTTGGTTGAATACATGACATCGGGACCAATCGTTGCTGCGATTCTTGAGAAAGACAATGCCGTTGCTGACTTCCGTGCATTGATTGGTGCAACAGATCCAGCGGACGCCGCTGAAGGAACCATCCGTAAATATTATGCTGAATCGAAAGGACGCAATGCTTGTCATGGTTCAGATTCAGATGAAAACGCAGAAATTGAATCTCATTTCCATTTTACTGCTGCAGAGATTATTTAATTCTCTCAACTGATAATTGATTAAGCCGTTCCATTTTGGACGGCTTTTTTTTATATCGAAAAAACGATGAGTCTGATGAACATCATGTTTTTCGGGAAAATCCGTCTTAAATTGGCTTGAATTGGTTATTTTTGAATGCCAACAAACAGACAAAAATGCACTATTCACATTCCGTTGAAGAACGATTTCTTCGCTATGTACAAATTGACACAACTTCGGACCCAAATTCCACTTCTTTTCCTTCTACCGAGAAGCAAAAGGATTTGGCTAGAATTCTTGAAAAAGAGTTGATAGATTTAGGTTTATCTCATGTCGAAATGGACCAATGGGGATATGTTTTCGGGACGATTCCGTCAAATAGCTCAAATACTTCGCTACCGACAATCTGTTTTTGCTCACACATGGACACAGCGCCGGATTGCAGTGGAACAAACGTTAAACCCATTGTTCATCGAAACTACACGGGAGCTCCAATCACATTACCGGACGATCCGAGTCAAGTCATTACCCTTGAGCGGCATTCCTACCTAAAAGAAAAAATTGGAGATGACATTATTACTGCAAGTGGATTGACATTATTAGGGGCCGATGACAAAGCTGGTGTTGCCATCATTATGGATTTGGCGCAATTCCTCATGAATCATCCAGAAATTCCACATGGGGAAATCCGCATTTTATTTACCCCTGATGAAGAGGTAGGTCGTGGCGTTGAACACTTGGACATGTCTAAAGTCAATGCACCTTATGGCTACACCTTGGATGGCGGAACCTTGGGCGACATTGAGGACGAAACATTTTCAGCCGATGCCGTGAAAATTATCATTCATGGAGTGAGCGCCCATCCGGGTTATGCGAAAAACAAAATGGTGAATGCCCTAAAGGTTGGGGCACAGTTCATTGGCGCATTGCCGTCAACAGAATGGTCACCTGAGACAACAGCTGGAAGAGAAGGATTTGTTCATCCAGTTTCGTTTGAAGGTGGACTAGAAAAAGCAGAAATAAACTTTATTATCCGCGATCACGACACCTCGAAATTGGTGCGCTATGAAGAACGGCTTGAATCTATATTGAAATCCGTTGTAGATAAGTACCCAGGTGTTCATTATGAATACACCATAAGCGAGCAATACCGCAACATGAAAGAGGTCTTGCAACATGTTTCATTTGTTACAGACTATGTTATAGAGGCGATGAAACGTGCTGGTATTACACCGAAACCAACTATTATCCGTGGAGGCACCGATGGATCACGACTTTCATTTATGGGGATGCCTTGTCCAAATATTTTTACAGGAGAAATGGCGATTCACTCGAGACATGAATTCGTCAGTATTCAAGACATGCAAAAAGCGGTGAATACACTTGTTGAACTTGTTCAAATCTGGGAAAAACACAAGTAAACAATGGACTATTTACAGCTCATCAAAGAAATACGCAGTGGTCAGTTTCGGAAGATTTATTTTCTTCACGGAGAAGAGCCTTTTTTCATCGATGAGATTTCCAATGCTGTTATTGAAGGGGCTCTCCAAGAACATGAACGCGATTTCAATCAAACCATAATTTATGGTAAAGATGCCGATTCACCTAGTTTGATCGCTGAATTGAATGGCTATCCTATGATGGCACAGCGACGATTGGTCGTTTTGAGAGAAGCGCAAGAGTTTGATAAAAAAATGGAAGAACTCGCTCCTTACTTTAATTCGCCTTTGGAATCCACTATCTTCGTGATATGCTTCAAATATAAGAACTACGATTCACGAAAAAAGCTCGTAAAACTAGCCGAGAAACAGGGAGTTGTTTTCAAATCTGAGAAAATTAAAGAATATGTTTTGGGTGACTGGATTTTGAAGTATGTCAAAACCAAAGGATATGGATTAAGTTCAAAAGCATGCAGTCTATTGGTCGAATTTCTTGGGAATGACTTGGGTAGAATTGTCAGTGAGGTTGAGAAACTTACCATCATTTTAGAACAAGGAACAACAATCAACGAGGTACATATTGAAGAAAATATTGGGATTTCAAAAGATTACAATGTATTTGAATTAACCAATGCACTTGCTGCTCGAGATGTTTTCAAGGCCAACCGCATTGTAAAATATTTTGAGCACAATCCAAAAGCAGCGAACATTGTTGTCGTAATCCCGCAAATCTTCAGGTTATTTTCCCAGCTCTTGCGCATCCATTTTTTACCAAACAAGTCAGCTGAAGCGGTTGCAAGTGGATTAAAAGTGCACCCCTTCGTTGCCAAGGAACTCCTCCATGCATCAAAACAGTTTGACCCCCGAAAAATTGCGGCGAACATTGCTGTCTTGCAAGAGTATGATTTAAAAGCAAAAGGAGTCGGCAACAGTTCCGCCTCCCATGCTGAATTGATGCGTGAATTAATTTTCAGAATGCTCCACTGATGCCTATTTTCTACGACCCTTCAATTACCGGTAAAGAAACATCCTTTACATTAAATGCCGATGAATCGGCACACGCTTGTCGGGTATTGCGCATGAAGGAAGGGGATGAACTAACCGTTCTAAATGGGAAGGGGCTCGTGCTGAATGGAAAAATTTCAGATGCTAGTCCCAAAGGATGTGTAATTATCCCCAAAGAAATTGAACAGCACGATGTATCACCAGTGCACATTCATATTGCGATTGCACCAACTAAAAATAGTGAGCGCATGGAATGGCTTTTTGAAAAGGCAACCGAGATTGGAATCACAGAAATCACCTTGCTTTCGTGCCGCAACAGTGAACGAAAAAACATCAGAGAGGATCGCTTGGAAAAAATACTTGTTTCGGCAATGAAACAATCGCAACGAAGTTATCTACCCATTCTCAATCCTATGATTGGATTGAAGGAATTTATCCAAAATC
>CAMBMC010000005.1 GCA_945868555.1 Chitinophaga pinensis
GTAGCCTTGAAACAAATTTCTGGAGCGCTGATAGGCCTGAAGTTCTCACGTGCACACGAAACACAAGCCGACGAATGTTCGGTCCGCTACCTTTGCCCAACGGCGTACAATGCAGCTGGTGGAGCGGGGTTCTTTCAAAAAATCATGGATTCCAACAGTGCGCGTCCACCTGAATTCTTGAGCACACACCCCGATCCAGGAAATCGCATTGAACATTTTAACAATGCGCGTTCAACCATGGGCTGCACTGGTGAAAATACCTTTACTACGGAATACAAAGCCATGCTTGCTAAACTTCCAAAATAGCCGATGAAAGAAAAACGTGTTTCATTGGATGACATCGCCCGTGCCATAGGAGTTTCTAAGGCGACGGTCTCTTTCGTGCTGAATGGCAAGGGAGATGAGTTTAACATCAGCAAGGAAAAACAGCGTCTGATTGCGGAGAAAGCGAAGGAGTTGCAGTATGTGCCTAACTTTTTTGCAAAGAGTTTACGCATGGGAGCCACAAAAACGATCGGATTGGTTGTTTCTGATATCACCAATGCCTTCTATGCCGAATTGTGTAAAACTATCCAAGAGGCACTTCACAAACGAGGATACAACACTTTTTTTGTGAATACCAATGATAATCCCAACTTGGAACTGCAATTGATGCGGGAGCTCATTCACAGTTCCATCGACGGAATGATCATCGCACCGTGCAACGCCATCGACGCCCTTATTCCTATTTTAAGAGAAACGCACATTCCAGTAGTTTTTGCTGATCGACCTGGAGATGAGGAAGCAGATTTTGTGGGTGTTGACAATCAAAAAGAAGCACACAAGCTCATCGCATCTTTTTCGAAAAAACCCCAAAAAGTTGCGGCTTTTGTCAAGAAAGAAGAACATATTTCAACAATCTTGATGCGCATTGAGGGGATAAAAGAAGCTTGTGAAAAGCATGCCATAGCGTATGAAATCTTCCATTTGCCCGCTGATGAACAAGCAGTTGATCGTTTGGTAACGAAAGAATTGATGAAGGGAACGGATTCATTTCTTCCATTGAATAACATCGCTGCATTTCAGCTCATTGCTTCATTTAGAAGGTTATTGGTAAATGTTCCAAGCGAAGTACGATTGATCTCTTTCGATGACCACCCCGCGTTTGAGTACTTCTATCCACCCGTTTCGGCGCTGCGACAACCAATAAAAACAATGGCTGAGGAAAGCGTCACCCGTTTGGTTCATCGACTCGATGAAAAACAAAATCCCGGAAAACACTTGTTGCTTTCGTGTGAATTTATTCCAAGAGGAACGCATTAAGACAAATGATTTTAAGACAAGAAACTTTATAAAGTTACTAGTTACTAGTTACGAATTACGAGTTGGACTCAACTTCGATAGTAAAGCACTCAATAAGTTACGAGTTGCGAGTTACGAATGACGAGTTGGACTCAACTTCGATAGTAAAACACCCAAGATTTTAAGACTTCAAGAAGTTATGAGTTGCGAATTGGACTTAACTTCTAGAATTAGAATAGTAAATGTCAGCTGCGGAGTAGACACCTAATTCGTAATTAGTCATTCGTAATTAGTAACTCAAAAAAAGACTACCCCAAGCTCACAATCAAATTATCCTCTGTTTTCGTCACCTTCAATGCGCCTTGCTTTGTCAATGACTTAATACTCACATCCCACTGCTTGTTACTCAAGCCTACAGCATTCTTCAATGCGTTCAACTCGATGTCACCTGACTTTTCAACTTCAGAATAAATGAGTTTTTCATTTTCAGACATCTCTAACTTCTGTGATTTCACTTCCGGACGCATCTGCGGGAAGAATAGCACTTCTTGGATAGATGGATTGTCCGTCAAGAACATGATCAAACGGTCCATACCGATACCAAGTCCACTCGTTGGTGGCATACCGTATTCCAATGCACGAAGGAAATCTTGGTCGATAAACATCGCCTCATCATCGCCACGTTCAGACAAGCGAAGTTGCTCTTCGAATCGTTCTCGCTGATCGATCGGATCGTTCAACTCTGAATAGGCATTGGCAATTTCTTTCCCGCAGACCATCAATTCGAAACGTTCGGTGAGTTCAGGATTGTCGCGGTGTACCTTGCACAAGGGCGACATTTCTTTCGGATAATCGGTAATGAATGTTGGCTGGATGTAATTGCCTTCGCACTTCGCACCAAAAATTTCATCAATTAGTTTTCCTTTGCCCATGGTTGCATTGACATCAAGGCCCATACCTTTGGCCGCTTCAAACAGTTCGTTTTCACTTTTTTGCTGAATGTCAAACCCAGTGAATTCCAAGATGGCGTCGCGCATGGTGACGCGCTTGTAAGGTGCTTTAAAATCGATGTCGTGTCCAGAAAATGTGGCCTTTGTTGTTCCATTTACATGCATCGCGCAATGTTCCAACAAGCGCTCTGTGAAGTCCATCATCCAATTGTAATCTTTGTAGGCCACATAAATTTCCATTGCGGTGAACTCAGGATTGTGGGTACGGTCCATTCCTTCATTTCTAAAGTTTCGGGAAAACTCATAAACACCGTCAAATCCACCAACAATCAAGCGCTTCAAATAAAGCTCGTTGGCAATTCGCATGTAAAGTGGAATATCTAGCGCATTGTGATGCGTAATGAATGGGCGTGCCGCTGCACCTCCAGGTACGGGTTGTAGCACGGGAGTGTCAACCTCCATATATCCTGCATCATTGAAAAACTGACGCATGGCATTGAAAAGTTTTGTTCGCTTTACAAAGACTTCCTTCACATGTGGATTAACAGCAAGATCAGCATAGCGCTGGCGATAACGTTGTTCTGGATCAGTGAAGGCGTCGTGAATTTTTCCATCAGTATCCGTTTTTGGCAAAGGCAGCGGCTTTAATGATTTACTCAAGAGCGTAAATTCTTTGACATTCACAGAAATTTCACCGACCTGAGTGCGAAACACGACACCTTTGATGCCAATGAAATCACCCAAATCGAGGAAGCGTTTGAACACATCGTTGTAGAGTGATTTATCTTCTCCCGGACACAATTCATCACGGTTAAAATAAACTTGTAAACGTCCTGTTGAATCTTGGAGCTCTGCAAACGAAGCTTTACCCATCACACGCTGACTCATCATTCTTCCGGCCAAACACACTTCTTTGCCCTCTTGATAGTCGGCTTTAATAGCTGCCGTTAAATCACTAACAGGGTACAATGCAGCAGGGTATGGATCAATTCCATATTCACGAATTTTCTGCAAAGTCTCACGGCGCTGGAGCTCTTGCTCCGACAATTCAAACACACTCATTTCCAAAATAGATTGAGCGCAAAGATACCAAGAAATCAATATTGAAGAGAATGGATTATCTTTCACATTTCGTAATTAACTTTGGACCATGTCATTTGAGTCGTACCAAACATTAAAATCGCTCCACATTATTTTCATGGTCAGCTGGTTTGCAGGCCTGTTTTATATTGTGCGCTTGTACATTTACCACACTGAAGCACAACAGAAAGAGTCGGTGGAAAAGGAAATCTTGTCGCGTCAATTTATTGAAATGGAGCGCAAACTCTGGTGGATTATCACCACACCGGCCATGGTTTTCACCTTGATTTTCGGTTTTTGGATGTTGCATGAACGCGCCGACACCCTGTTTTTTGGAAAAGATGCCACGTGGATGCACATCAAATTGAGCTTTGTTGCCTTACTCTTGTGCTACCATTTTGTGTGTCAAAAACAACTTTTCGAACTTAAAAAAGGCCTCTTTAAATGGTCATCGAATGGTTTGCGCATCTGGAATGAAGTAGCAACTCTTTGCCTTGTTGCGATCGTTTTTATTGTTGAATTGGGCAATGGAATGAATTGGATTTACGGCACAATCGGATTTTTTGGAGTTGCTATTGGACTCGTGATTGGCATTCGCATCTATAAACTACTTCGCAAGAGGAATGCGCAACGCTAATTGAAAAGTAAAGCATTCCACAAAGTCTTTTTACATTTACACAAGCACAAAAAATATGTACAATAACTTACTCATCGAGCAGCGCGGACAAATTCAGGTGATTACGATCAATCGTCCAGCTCAACTCAACGCATTGAACAAAGAAACCATCGAAGAACTGCATGCAGCGATGGATGCTGCAAATGAAGATGCTACTACAGGGGTGATTATCCTTACAGGTTCGGGCGAAAAGTCATTTGTTGCCGGTGCAGATATCAAAGAGTTTGCACATTTTAATATTGCTCAAGGTGGCGAATTGGCGATGAACGGGCAAAAGATCTTGTTTACATTTATTGAAAATCTTAGCACTCCTGTTATTGCCGCGGTGAATGGCTTTGCCTTGGGCGGAGGATTGGAATTGGCGATGTGTTCGCACATCCGTGTGGCTTCAACTACAGCAAGAATGGGGCTGCCTGAAGTGTCACTGGGTGTCATTCCAGGATATGGAGGTACGCAGCGTTTGGCGCAGTTGGTAGGTCGCGGTAAGGCAAATGAAATGGTATTCACTGCAGGAATGATTAAGGCCGATGAGGCTTTGCAATGGGGCTTGGTCAATGCTGTGGTTGAACCTGAACAGCTGATGGCGAAAGCCGAAGAAATTGCGACAAAAATTGTGAACAATTCTGCTAGCGCCATTGCCGCAGCCATACGTTCCATCAATGCGAATTATGCTGACGGCGTAGATGGATTTGAGGTAGAAATTGAAGAATTCGGAAAATGCTTTGGAACAAAAGATTTCAGTGAAGGCACAACAGCATTTCTTGAAAAACGCAAGCCCAACTTTCGCGCTTAATGTCAAACCCCATCCGTAAACTACTGGGGCAAACTGCTGTATATGGGCTGTCAAGCATCATTGGCAGGCTATTGAATTACCTGCTCGTTCCGCTATATACGAGTGTGTTCATCGATCCGTCGGATTATGGTGTTGTTTCAGAACTTTATGCTTGGGTGGCCTTCCTTGTGGTGCTGCTAACCTTTGGAATGGAAACGGCATTTTTTCGTTTTCTTCAGCAAAAGGAAGACAAAGAATCTGTCTTTCGGAATGGCTTCCTAACAGTCATTGGGATCAACGTTCTATTCTACTTCGCCCTGCTTTATTTCAATCAGGACATAGCCGATTTAATGCTGTATTCAGACCACAATGAGTACATTATTCTTTTGGGGACAATCGTTTGCATCGATGCGGTAACTGCTCTCCCCTTGGCCAAATTGCGTTCAGAGGAAAAAGCCGCACGATTTGCAACCATTCAATTCGCCTCGATTATTCTCAATGTCGTCTTGAATCTGTTCTTTATGCTCGTGATTTTCAATCCAGAGCTTCCGGAAGAGGGGGTCTTGTTCATCCTATTTTCGAATCTTTTTGCCTCATTACTGAAACCAATCTTGCTATACAAGGACTTCAGTGACCTGCGTTTTTCTTTCGACTGGGAATTGGCCAAAGAAATGATCTTTTATTCGTTCCCACTGGTAATCGCTGGATTTGCCGGGATCATTAACGAAACGCTCGATCGAATTTTACTTAAACAGATACTTTTTGTCACAGAAGGATCCTCAGCAGAGGCCCTGCACATTGCCGAAAGTGAAGTGGGTATTTACAGTGCCTGTTACAAGTTGGCCATGCTGGTAACGATTTTATTGCAAGCATATCGCTACGCTGCTGAACCATTTTTCTTTGCTCAAATGAAAAACGACGACCGCAACAAAGTGTATGCACGCGTCATGAATTTATTTATCGGGGTGGTCTGTTTGGTGTTCCTCGTGGTGTCGTTGAACTTGGATATTTTCAAGCATTTCATTCAAAATGAGGTTTATTGGGAAGGACTTAAGGTGGTGCCTATTCTCTTGTTGGCCAATGTGTTTTTGGGAATTTATTACAACCAAAGTATTTGGTACAAACTCAGTGGACGAACATCCTTTGGTGCGTATATCGCCATCGGGGGTGCTTTATTGACCGTGTTGATCAACATCCTGTTTATTCCAGAATATGGCTATATGGCATGTGCATGGGCAACCTTGATTGTTTATGCAGCCCAAATGCTTGCATCTTACGTGCTTGGTCAACGCTTTTATCCCATCAAGTACAACCAACGAAAATTTGTACTTTACATCGGTGGTGCCGTGCTCATTTATTTTCTCTGCCAGAGCATCGATTTACAAACATTAGCCTCGCGTTTTATCGTTCACAATGGCTTGATTTTTCTCTATGTAGCTGTGGTTTTTCAGATGGAACGAAATTCATTGCGAAGAGCGACTTAATCCGCACGTCAATTTGTTAATTGTTTTGTTGATTACTCCAAATAACCTAGAAATACCTGCACTTTCATTTTTGTACCTTTGACTTGTAAATACAGCGAATGAAAGTAAAAGTCATCAATCGATCAAGCCATGCTTTACCCGCCTATGAAACACGGAGTTCGGCGGGAATGGATGTTCGAGCAGATATCGGTGAAGCCATTGTGTTGAAATCAATGGATAGGGCCTTGATTCCAACAGGATTATTTTTGGAGATTCCCCACGGATATGAATGTCAAGTGCGCCCAAGAAGCGGATTGGCAATGAAGAGAGGCGTTTCCGTGTTGAATACCCCAGGAACCATCGATGCGGACTACCGCGGAGAAGTTGGAGTCATTTTATTCAACATGTCTGATGAGGAATTTACCGTTGAAAATGGTGAACGCATCGCCCAGCTTGTATTCGCGCCCGTGCTTCAAGTGGAGTGGGACGAAAGTGAGTCACTGAGTGAAACGGAGCGAGGTGCAGGTGGATTTGGAAGCACTGGGACTCGATAAGAATAAGAGATTAAAACGATTTAAATAAAATTCGATGAAAGTAATTGTCCCCATGGCTGGACGTGGAAGCCGCCTCAGACCACATACACTCACCGTTCCTAAGCCGCTAGTGCCAGTTGGTGGAAAGCCGATCGTTCATCGCTTGGTGGAAGACATTGCTGCGGTGTGCGCAGAACCCATTGACGAGATTGCTTTTGTGATCGGAGACTTTGGCATTGAAGTGGAAAAGGAACTCATCGCCGTGGCGGAGAAGCTTGGCGCAAAAGGAACCATCCACTATCAACATGAACCACTTGGAACAGGTCATGCAGTGCTATGTGCGAAGTCGGCTTTGGAAGGTCCCGTGGTTGTTGCCTTCGCAGACACCTTGTTCAAGGCAAATTTCCGCATTGATCCAAACGACGATGGCATTCTTTGGGTGAAACAAATCGAGGACCCAAGTGCCTTTGGTGTGATTAAAATGAATGAAAGTGGTGAGATCATCGATTTCGTGGAAAAACCAAAAGAGTTTGTGTCAGACCTCGCGATGATTGGGATTTACTACTTCAAGGATGGTCAGCGCCTCTTGCAAGAATTGGAATATTTGATTGAACATAAGGTCATTAAAAGCGGAGAATACCAGTTGCCAGATGCGCTGCGTCGCCTAACTGAAGCAGGGTACCGTTTCAAACCAGGTGAAGTAAGCGAATGGCTCGACTGTGGAAATAAAACCGTAACCGTGGAAACGAATCAACGCGTGCTCGAATTTGATTACGAGGACAATGCCTTGATGTTTTCTGCTTCAGCAAAAATGTACAACTCGCTTGTTATTCCTCCTTGCTATGTGGGGGATGATGTGGTGATTGAAAACTCAGTGGTCGGTCCACACGTATCAATTGGTGCCGGAACGATCATTCGAAATACCATCATATCCAATTCAATCATTCAGGAAAACACAACGATTTCTGATGCTGTATTGAAAGATTCCATGATTGGTTCGCATGCAAAATATGTAGGCAAAGCCAGTGACATCAGTTTGGGTGATTATTCCGTGATTGAATGAGAGGGCTCTGTATACTATTCATCATATTTCTGTTGGTGTCTTGCCGGTCGGTAAAGAAATCATCGGAAGGATTCTCAACGAAGGATTTTCCTTTCATTGAGAAGTTTCACGAAGGTGTGCGTCTGAAAACGCGCGGACAAATCAACGACGCCATCGTAAAATTTGAGGAGTGCATCGCCATTCGTCCTGATGATGCGGCTTATTATGCACTTTCAGAATGTTACCTGATGAAGAATGATCAAGTGCGTTCGGCGGAGTACATTAAACTGGCGGTGAAATTAGATCCAAAAAACATCTGGTACACACAGGAACTGGCCTACATGCATTTTGAAGGTGGAAATTTCACCGAAGCAGTAAAGAATTTCGAAAAACTGGTAAAGTATGCACCGCAAAATGTAGAATGGCTTTACGGCTATGCGGAGTGTTTAATGAAAGTGGGAAAAATTGATGAGGCCATCAAATCCTTGGATAAAATGGAGGAGCAAGTTGGAAAGCATCCTGAATTGTCGATGCAAAAATTCAATCTTTATCTTCAAATCAAACAAGTAGACAAGGCCGTTAATGAAATCGAAAAAGCCAGAAAAGAGTTTCCCGAAGACCCTCAATTGTTGGCCACACTTGTAGATTTCTACTTTCAAACTGGTAGGGAGAAAGAAGCCATCACGATGCTGGAGGCCTTGGTGAAATCAGCTCCAGAAAATGGACGTGCCCGATTAGCCTTGGCGGATATTTATCGTCAAAAAGGAAGGAAACAAGATGAATTTACCCAGTTAAAAGCAGCCTTTTCATGTGAAGATGTAGACCTCGACACCAAGATGAAAATCCTTATAGGCATCTATGATAAGTCCTCAAAAATAGACCAGGATGTGTACGACTTAGTCGATGCCCTAATTGCTCAATATCCAAAAGAAGCGAAGTCCCATTCGATCAAAGGAGATTACCTGCTGCGCGCGGAAAAAGATCTAGAAGCATTGGAATCTTACAGGGAGGCATTGAAGTATGATAAAAACCAATACCCCATTTGGAATCAGGTCTTGCTGATGGAGTACCAAGAGGGAAAGTTTGAGTGGTTGTACGAAGACAGCAAGACCTGTTTAGAATATTTTCCATCCATCCCTTCCGTTTATTTACTCAGTGGGGTTGGCGCAGTTCAACTTAAAAAATACGACGAAGCCATTACGACACTCCAAACGGGGAAGGAGTTGGTGGTTGGCGACAATGCATTGGAAGCAGAAATACTCGGTCAGCTCGGGGAAGCCTACTTCGGGATTGGTAGAACGGCCGAAGGAAAAGAAGCCTATGTTGATGCCATGTCGATGGATCCTGAAAGCAGTTTGCTGAAAACGAACTATGCGAATCGTTTGGCCTTGAGTAAAGTAGATTTGGCGTATGCCTTGAGTTTAATGGATGAGGTCTTGAAGGACAATCCATCCGTGCCAGAGTTTATGGACACCAAAGGATTGGTGCTTTTTCAGCTTGCCTTATATGCTGACGCCTTGATTTTTTTCAAAAAAGCGGAGGAATTAAAACCTTCTGACAAAATCATCGTTGAACACCTTGGTGATGCCTATAGCAAGTCGGGTGATGCGATTAAAGCTGTTGATTATTGGCAAAAAGCAAGGGCCCTTGGTTCGAGCAGTAAAAACTTAGACAAGAAAATTGAAAAGAAAACATATTTCGAACCAACGAATTAACTGGCTTGTTATGCTGAGCATTCCATTCTTTCTGTTCTCTTGCGCCAAGCAATTGACAGAAACGGAAGTTGTAAAATTGCCTAAGAAAAAGCCACAGGAACTTATACAGGTACTCGACAGTTTATCGAAGCCTAAACCTGGATTTTTCTACACGAAGATCAGCACGACCTACACCGATACAAACCAAAACATCAGTTTTAAAACATCGGTGCGCATGGTGAAGGACAGTGCTATAAACACATTAATTACGTATGCTAAAATTCCCATTGTCAATGCAATCATTTCTACGGATAGTGTAACCATTGTCAATAAACGCGATAAATGCTACATCCGCCAAAGCTTAGGTTACATTAAGGACAACTTTGGTATTGATTTTAATTACCGAAACATTGAAGAATTGATTTTGGGCATGCCACTCGATTACGATACTGCACAGAAATATTTCATGATTCACGACCCACACAATTACATCGTGTCATCGCATAAAAAACGAGAACTTAAGCGGATCGACAGGCAAGATAAAGTACCTCAACGCGAAGATATTGCCATTCAATATTACTTAACAGATGACGCTCAATCGTTGAAAGGAATGTTCATTGAAAGTCCGGAAGATTCAACCACAATTCGTGTTGATTATTTGAAGCGCGATACGGTCAGTGGCTTCTCGGTGCCCGTCGAAGTATATATTCGCATCGTATCCCCTCGAAACGATATTCGCATTGAACTTTCTTACGATAAAGTAGAGATTGATCAACCGCAACCTTTAATCATGGTAATACCAGAAGGCTATGAAGAATGTAAGTAATTTGTTTTGGATCATCACCCTGATCTTTGCAGGCAACACCTTTGCACAAACGACGAGTGAAAAGTTAAAAAAGGAGCAGTCGAATTTGGAAAAGAAAATTTCCAATACCCGCTCTATGCTGGATAAAACGAAAAACAATGCCAAGGCATCCTTGAATGAATTGCGATTGATCGACAATCAAATTCGGTTTCGGGAAGAATTGGTGACAAACTTCGACCAGCAAGTAAGGGGCGCTGAAGTAAAGGTAATTCGCAAAGATGCGGAAGTGAAAGAACTCACTGAGCGCTTGTCTGATATGAAAGAACAATACCGACAGTTGTTGCTCTATGCCTACAAGCACCGGAACCAATTCGGTAAATTGATGTATTTATTCTCCGCAACGAGTTACAATGAAGCCATTAAGAGAGGGTCGTATCTTGAACGAATTGCAGACATTCAACTCAAACAATTTCGCATCATTCGTCAGCATCAATCTTTGATTTCAAAAGAAATTTCATCCATTCAGCAAGAGAAAGAGTATAAATTAAAAATTTTGAATGAAAAGCGTTCCGAGAAAGCGGTCATAGAAAAGGACAAACGCAAGCAAGAAGAAGTGTACAGCAAGTTCAAGAAAGAGGAATCAAAGCTGCTGTCACAACTGAAAGAGGATGAGAAGAAAAAGGAGAATCTGAAGCAGAAAATCAATTCAGCCATCCAAAAGGAAATTGCCGATACGGAGGCCAAGCGCAAAAAGGCTGAGGCGGAGAAAGCAAAGAAATCTACGACAACAACGACCACCACACCAAGCACGACCACCAAGCCTGAAACGACAACAACAACTACCAAGAAGGAAACAACCTTGCCAGAAACGAAAGAATCTGCTGCATTGAGTAAGAGCTTTGAAGGGAACAAAGGGAAATTGCCATGGCCTGTCGACAAAGGATCGATCACTGAAAGTTTTGGACGGAATGCACACCCAACCTTAGATAATGTCTTCACAAATAACAATGGAGTAGACATTAGTTCGCCAAAAGGAGCATCCGTAAGAGCTGTGTTTGAAGGTGAGGTTACGAGTGTATTGAATATCCCAGGTGCGGGAAAAGTGGTCATCATCAAACATGGAAACTACCGCACTGTATATAGCAATCTGCAAGACACGTATGTGAAGATTGGATCGAAAGTGACAACCAAACAAGCGATTGGTACCTTGCTCATAACGGAAGGATTATCATTGGCCCATTTTGAAATACATCAAGTTGTAGGAACAACAAGTGTAGCACTCAACCCAAGCTTGTGGATCACGCACTAAGTTGACCACAGCCAAGAAGCTCATTTAATTCTCTGTGCCTCTGCGGTGAAAAGAAAAAGTTAATCTAACATTGATTTGGCCCATTCGATTATTGTCTACTACAGAGGCACAGAGGTCTGATTGCATTTGAATTTCGTAGGCGATGAAGTTGGTTTCATCCATTTTTTTCAGTTTTAATTCTCTGTGCCTCAGTGGTGAAAAGAAAAAGTTAATCTAACATTGATTTGGCCCATTCGATTATTGTCTATACACATAGGCACAGAGGTCACAATGTGTTTGAATTTCGTATAAAATGTAGTTGATCCCATCCATTTTTTCAGTTTAATTCTCTGCGCCTTTGCGGTGAAAAAACAAAAATTATTTCCACATTCAGCAGTTTTAAATGATTGATTTTTTTCGTAAATTAATGTTCCAAGAAAAATCAAAACCACTTAAATGCTCCGTACCGCTGAGGTATAAGGAACAGGTTTATCAACAGTTTAGATTCATAGATGACTAGGTTATCATTCACCAATCAGACACGGCGAAGTCAAAGGCAATGGCCATCAGTCACTGTGTCAAAAAAACAGTAAGAAAATGGAAACAAATGATTTGACAAAAACAATAATTGGAGCAGCTATTGAAGTGCATAGAACTCTCGGGCCAGGATTGCTTGAATCAACGTATGAAGCTTGTTTGTTCTATGAACTAGATCAAATGGGACTGTGTGTTGAACGACAAGTTGAACTCCCCGTTAAGTACAAAAAAGTAAGTTTGAATGTCGGTTACAAAATAGACTTATTGGTAGAAAATCAAGTGATCATTGAATTGAAATCAGTAAAAGAACTGCTACCAGTGCATACCGCACAAATTATTACGTACTTGAAAATATCCAATACATCCAAAGGATTGCTCATGAATTTTAATGTATCAAAATTGATTGACCGGGTTAAACGAATCAGTAATGATTAGTGAGTTTATAATGCGGTTTTCAATTTTATCCTCTGCGCCTCTGTGGTAAGGAATAATGATGAACAGTTGAGATTCGTGTTACACGGAAAGGAATCATTTGTGTAATGTCCAATTACCGCTTAACCTTTTCTACAGATCTGCTATCCAAGGATATCTCCAAGGCAATTATCATCGCACACATTGCCCAAATAGGCACTGCCGCCTTGTCGGTATCGAGGAAATTATTCAAGATACCGTGAACGAAATAGGTCGTCAAGGAAAGTATAATCGCCAACAAAAGAACGCGTATTTCTCGGTCTTCAGAAGGCCAGCGATTGTAGAGTGTAATCGCTTTGTAAAAAATTGCTGCAATAATGAGGCACATCGAAAGTAAACCAATAAACCCCATTTCAGCTAATGGACCCAAAAACTCACTGTGGGCATTGCCAAGATTTCCAAAATTTGTCGAAATAATGGTCAAGTTCTCTGGCTCCTGAAAACGCGCATATTCAAAGGCATAGGTGCCGGGACCGAAGCCGAAAATAGGGCGTTCTTTAAACATGGAAATGGCACATGACCATCGGTTCAAGCGCTCCAGGTTTGAGGCATCGGTTGACACATTCGTGGCACTTTGCAAACGCTCACCAAACTCCTCTGTCGTATGCTCTGACTTGTTGCGTTCGAGGTCCATTTGAATGGAATCCCATGAAAAATAGAGGATGATTCCTGCCATAACGGTAACTGCGGCAAGTAGGCTAAATTTAATTTTGAAGCGAATCAGCGCCCATACACCCAGTGCAGCGATGATGCTCAACCACGCTGCACGCGTATAAGAAAAATACAGAGCAAGTAAGGAAATTCCAATAAAAGTAAGCAGGGTGGCTTGAATGAGTGGTGTGTGTTTTTTTGAGAAATAAAGTCCGAAAATCAACGGAATCACAAGGGCAACGATGGCTCCGTAAATGGTATGGTCTTTAAAAAATGGCCACATCACCCAATGGCTTTCTTTTTCTCCGAAGCGATAACTAGCGTGAACAACAAGTGTGTAGGTCATGGCGATAATCATCCCTATAGAAAATAACCAAAAGAAACGCGAGGTATTTACTTTGTGTCGAAAAACATATGTGCCCAACAGGAGCATCGGGATTAAAAACCACAATCGTGCGAGAAGAAATTTTAAGCTGGCTACTGGGTTTGAGCTCGTAATTGATGTGATGAAAACCCAGAATATATAAAACGATATCGCCCAAATGATGGGGTTTTTCCATACATCTTTCGGGATAATAGGCCGCTGTATTTGCATGAGTATCAACAGCAACATGAAGCCAAACAAAAGAGGTTCTGTCGGAATGAAGAGTCCAAAACTTTGCGAGTACTCCTCAATGTTAATCGATAATGGAGTGAAAAGGGCGAGACTTAGAAAGGCCCATTCAGTTTGGTAAATGGCGTAGTAAACAGCAATCAGCGCGAAAGGGAAAAGGGTGTACCAGATTTGATCTTGCCAAATGAAATAACAGGAAATGATCGCATAAGCGACACCTGCCAATAGTAAACCGAGATTACGGCGCGCGAATTCCACCTTATCCGAGTTTCTTCAACTCCTTGATGCGCTCGTTAATCAACAAGGCAAAAACCATAAAGACAAAGGAACCAATGGTCGCCAAAAGCACTATAATCATTCGTTTCGGTTTGTCTTTTTTATCGGCCACAACAGCGCGTTCAACGATGAACTTGTGATTAAAAGCCGTATTTGCATCCGATTCGGCTTGTTCATACGACACCATGAATTCTTCCAATTTCATGATTTTTTCATTTCGAATAAACTCCAATCCATCGAACAGTGATCCGTGTTTCATGTTAACGTCAATGGTCTTCTTGATTTCCGCTTTCTCCTGGGCACTTTTCGAATCTACGTAGGCTTGAAACAGATTTGTGCGCCCCTCTAAAGAAACGACACCTAATTCAGCCAATGAATCCAATTTCGCTAAAACAAACTCGCGGTCATTTTCCATCTGCTCCTTTTTCCGCTTGTTGATTTCATATGCAGGCAAAGTACGCTCGCTCACCATTTCATTTTTTACGGTATCGATGAGGTCTACAATTTTATTGGCCATATCTGCAGCACGCTGTGGCTCGCGGTCAAGAACATCGATTTGAATTGATCCGTAGCGCGTGCGAACAAACAAGAAGTGGTCGTTGTATTTTTCCACCAACTTGAAATGCTTGTTCGGGTCACTTGGTGAAATGTTGTAATGATTCATCAAGTCGAATTGCTCCACTATTTTGTCGCGAATTCGAGAGGATTGTAAAATTTGCACAAGTTGTTCAGCCTGTTCTTCTTCCCCAAAATCCATGGATGCAGCTTTGGCATTGCGTTGTTCAGAAAAGGATACCGTGCTGGTTGCCGCGGGGAATACAACAGCTGTTGAACGGAAAACTGGTGTGAGGAGCAAGGAAACAACGATGGAACATATCATGACGATTCCTGATGTAATCATTAAAATCTTGCGTTTCTTCCAGATAAAGACCAAGAGGTTTTGTCTTTCTTTATCGAGTTCACTGCCTGTGTCGCTCATGCTTGTTCTTTTAGATTGGCGAAGTTAGTATATTCCTTTTTCAAGTCGTGCATTTAACTCAAATCAAGCACTTTTATTTTAATGAAAAGCGTATGATTTATTTTTTTTCGCTAAATGCAAGACGTATGCGTGGAAGATCGATCAATCGGAAGGCAAATAGAAAGATCAGTCCGACGGAACACTCAAGGAAGAAAACCCAATTTTTTTCGGGCAGAAATAGATTCATGAGAAACATACTGAGCACAAGTGCCGAAAATTTTAGCACGGTTCGAAGGGGTTGAAGAGGAGAAATTGACTGATGAACCCGTACAATTTGACATAAGGCCACGAAGGATTGTGTCACCAAGGTTGAACATGCCGCCCCAATCGCGCCATATTTTGGAATGAATACATAGTTCAATCCGATATTGATTGCAATTCCAATGGCTGAACTGATATTTAAAAACCGCAAATCACCCTTAGCGGTCAGTAAAGTGCCATAAACTAAGGTAACCGTCATCGCCACGAAGCTCCACATCAGAAGGATAAATGAGGGAGCCGCCTCGCGTATGTCAGCAGTGTAAATCCAGCTGAGCACAGGTGTTGCAAGGTGCGCTGCAATGAACGCAATAACAATGCCTCCACCCATCAATAGATTTCGTGCACTTTCGAGCAGAAAACCTATTTCTGCAGATTTTTCCTTAATCATGCGCGAAAATACGGGTAAAAGAAGCGTGGCAAAGAGCATCCCGAACATATAGAGCGTATCGAGCAATCGAAATCCTTTGGCATAGATTCCGGCTTCATAAGCGCCATGTTCGTGAATTCGCTCCAGCATGATGGAGTCTGTTCGTGTATAAAACACCATCAGTAATGCGAGAAGAGCGAATGGGAGGCTTTGTCGAATGATCGCATAAGAAAACACCCATTTAAATTTCAATTTGGGCAACCCTATACGTTTTATAAGCAGTGAAAGCCCTACGACAAGCGTGATGGCATAGGCAACCGTTTGGGACCAAATGAGCCATTCAATGTTGAAATCTGATGTGGTGAGTAGTAAATAGCCACAAATGATAATCAAAAGGAACTTGTCTAGCACAGAGATCAGGGCATCCGTTCGAAATAGGTGCAATCCGCCGAGGTGACTTCGGACGTAAAGGATGAGTGTATTTAAAAACTGATTAAAAATTAAGATTCCCAGTATGTATATCGCCCCGTCTCGGTAACCAATCGCGAAGCCAAAGACCAAGGTAATAAGCGTGTAAATAAAGAATAAGATAAGTCTTAATCCAAAGATTTTTCCGAAATAAGAAGGGATAATGTGAGGATATTGGGCGACATTTCGCGTGGTATAATTGTTGATGCCAAGGTCCATCGCAATAGTGAAGAGGTAGGATAGATTCAACAAGGAGAAGTAGAGACCATAGGTATCTGATCCCAAGCGGTTTTGCACTGCCGCGTCGATACCGAAAATGGCCATTGGTTTTACCAAGACATTCAGTAAGAGGATGATCAGAAGGTCAATAAGGAGTTTCCTTTTCATGCGTAGAAATAACGCAACAATGTAAGATTAATTGGGCAGAAAGATAAAATTCTGATTCGCATGCACTGATGATTGAAAAGGAATTAATTCATCTTTTACAACGACGAAAGGGGAGTAATTGAATGTTTTAAGCAAGTCCATGCAACGTGTGCGGTTGTCATTGTTCCAAAGTTCTGTGTAGATGATTGGATGATTTGATTCAATCACATGAGCCCCCCCTTTGAGTGCAAAATATTCGAAATTCTCGACATCGATTTTAATGCCTTGTATGGTTTGACCATTGATGAGTTGATCAAGTGTTGTCAGCGGCACCTGGTATTCTTCTCCCTCGTTCCATTCGGTTATGGATTCATGCTTGACATGGCTTAATCCCTGCATCCGCGTTTTTCCTTGGTGAGGTAAAATCATCTTCACACTACCCTCTTCCTCACCAACAGCAGTTTCGTACACTTTGATTTTGGTTAAGCCAAAATGCCGTATGATCCGCTTCAAGACTGAAATGTTATCAGGAATAGGTTCGATGGAATGAATAGTCGTGTTAGGAAGGTTTTTTGATAGGTGAACGGTCATAATTCCGATGTTGGCTCCAATGTCCAAGACATCCCCATCTCCGTCCTTCAGTAAGGATAAAAAGTGAAAGAAATCTTTTTCTTTGGCATCGGATGTCAGGGTTCGAATTTTTACCAACGCGAACACATAGAGGTAGGTTCGGAAACCCAACATGCGTTGTAGTATATATTTGATGCGATTCTTCACCTTGACAAAACGGTGCAAAGGTAGTTAAAGTTGATGACAACAGCATGCATCGATGGGTGAAGGATCTTGCTTATTTCACTACCAGCTTAAATCCTTTACCGTGTACATTCATGATTTCGATGGCAGGATCTTCCTTCAGCATCTTGCGAAGTTTTGCGATATACACATCCATGCTTCGTCCGTTGAAGTAATTATCGTCTCCCCAAATCAAGCGCAGCGTGGCGTTGCGATCGAGGATTTCACTTTCATTTTTTACCAAAAGATGCAACAGTTCATTCTCCTTTGTGGTAAGCTTTTTAGGTCCGTCGTTCAAGTGAAGCACACGTGATTCTGGTTCATACTGGATTGTCCCAATGGTCAAGAGTTCACTTTCAGCATGTGTATTTGGTTCAATTCTACGCAAAATTGCCGTGATGCGCGCCAAGAGCTCTTCCATAGAGAATGGCTTGGAAAGGTAATCATCTGCGCCAATGCTAAATCCTTCGAGCTTGTCCTCCTTCATTGATTTTGCCGTAAGGAAAAGGATAGGCACTTTTTTATCTGTTTCACGGATTTCTTTCGCCAAGGTAAAGCCATCCATCTCTGGCATCATGACATCAAAAATGCAGAAATCAATGCCCCCATCGCCAAAATATCGGAATGCAATTTTTCCGTTCTCGGCCAACACGGCATCAAACCCTTTATTCACTAAAAAGGTGTGCAGCAAACGACCAAGATTTTCATCATCTTCAGCAAGTAGTATTTTTGTCTTTTTTGTCATGATTTTGTTGAATTGTAAGGGTGAATTCTGATCCTTCTCCAAATTTACTTTTAACGTTGATGGACCAACCGTGTAAATCGGAGATGGCTTTAACATAACTTAAGCCAAGTCCAAATCCTTTGACGTTGTGAAGGTTACCTGTTGGAACGCGAAACAGTTTATCAAAAATTTTAGAGATGTGTTCTTTTTTAATCCCAACTCCGGAGTCTTTAACGCTCAAGAGTACTTTCTTATTTTCTAGCGAAAGTTTTATGTGCACCTGTGGTTTGCTTTCGCTGTATTTTATGGCGTTGTCAACTAGATTGCTAATGAGGTTTGTTAAATGCATTTTATCCGCATTGAGGGTAATCAGTTCTGAAGTCAGATCCAACTCGATTTTCCCCCCACTATTTTGGACCCGCAACGAGGCATTTTGTGCCACATCATGAATAAGCTCCTGAAGAATAATGGATTCTCTGTTTAACTTAAGTTGGCCTTTTTCGGTAACTGCACTTTGAAGGATTCGTTCGACCAATACACCTAAACGCTTGTTTTCCTCATTGATCATGCGGATATAGGGCTTCATGTCTGCCGCATTTCCTCCCACCATATCGTTATCTTCCATGGCTTCACAGGCCAAGGAAATGGTCGAAATTGGCGTTCTAAATTCATGCGTCATGTTGGAAATGAAGTCGTTTTTCATCTCAGACAGTTTATTCTGCATCAAGATGGTTTTAAACATGAACATCAGCGCCACAATGATAAGAATCATAAGGGTTAGACTGATCACCAAGGGCCCCCACATTTCGGTAAATAAAAACGCATTTTTTTCGGGAAACCAAACGTGTAAATAAAGGTCATCGTCCAAAATGTTGCTAGGAAAGAGGACTGTTTTTCCGGTTTTTAAGGTGTCGAGTTTGGTGCTATATGTTTCGGGGGCATGTGCGAATTTAATGGGTTCCCCGAATTCATCCGCCACCATAAATTTATAGGTTTTTGGAAGGTCATCATTGTCAATTTCGGTGCGAATTACCGAATCCAAAAATGCTGGATCCACCCGTTTTGAGGCCGCCTCGTACACATTGTTTCGGAATGCCTCGATCATCATGTCATTAAAGAACTTTGCCTTTTTAAAGACCTGTTGTAGCACGCGTTGATCCAACTGAATGGCTATTTTCAAGGAATCGTTGGTAGGTATTTGCTTACGCTGCTTATCAAACAAATCCCGCAATTGACGTACATCCCGCGCTAGAACCCTCTGTTCGGTCGTCACCCCAGAAATGGAATCGTATGCTTTCCCTTTGATGACCAAGTAATGTTGCAATTCGCCGCGCTCAAAAATAGCGGTGTCACGAATGGAAATCGATTCTTGGGTACTCAATAGGGATTGAAATTCTTCCTTTAGGATATCCTTGTATTGACCACTAAAATCGCGATTGACAATGTGCATGTAGCGGCGGATGTCTTCGGCCTTTTCATGACGGATAGCTATGCGCTCAAGGGAAGAAGATAGGTTTAGCGTAAATTGGTTTGACTTTCTGTCGTACAACTGAGCCGTCTGAAAAGCTTGTATAATGAGCAAAGCCAGTAAGGCGATGACCACAGACAAGATGATAAGATTGACTCGAATTTTTCTCAATTGACAAGTTTTTGACGAATGTAAGCACCCCGTTCCGTGTCTCGTTGGGGCTTAACTTTTTTTAACAGCGATAGCAATGTATGGAAAATCACCATCCATTTGCTGATAAAAACTCGTTCCATAGACGATTTTTATTGGTTTGTCGTTGTACATTCGTGCGAATGTCTTTCAAAAAAGGTCAACTGGTGTTTTTTTTCTTTGCTGTTGTAACTCAACTGGCATTGGGACAAACTACATCGTTGCGTGAAAAGTTCATTCTTTCGCCAAAGGACACCATTCGTTTAGATACATTGTCCATTTATCCATCGTCTTTTGAGGTGTTTTGTGGCAAGCAAAAACTATCCTCTGTAAGCTATCATTTGGACCACGGCACATCGCGTTTTTATCTGATTGATCCTTGTTCCGATTCCATCAAGCTGCGTTACCGTGTACTTCCAATGGATTTATCGAAGACTTATTTTCGTCGCGACACCTCCTTGATTTATGCTGAGACCAAGGGCGATCGCGAATTGTTTATGCTTCAAAATGAAGTCAGCGTGCAAGATGTTTTTGGAGGATCTGGACTCACCAAGTCGGGGAGTATCTCACGTGGGGTGTCGTTTGGAAACAACCAAGACCTGGGGGTCAATTCAACCTTAAACCTTGAACTTTCAGGGGACATTACCCCAAATCTGAAACTACTCGCTTCCGTTTCGGATGACAATCTTCCCATTCAACCCGACGGGAACACCAACAAATTGCGCGAATTTGATCAGGTGTTTATTCAGATTTATAATGACCGACTTAAGATTGTAGCAGGTGATTTTTGGCTCAATCGACCAACGGGTTATTTTATGACTTATAAAAAAAGGGCTCAAGGGCTTACCGTCAATTACCGCTGGTCAACGGATACTGCTAAGGTTTGGCGCACGCAAGTCAGTGGTGCGCTTTCCAAAGGGAAATTTGCCCGACAAATCATTCAGGGAGTTGAAGGAAACCAGGGGCCGTATCGATTGAAGGGAAATGAAAATGAGCCATTTATCATTGTGCTTTCTGGAACTGAACGGGTTTTTATTGATGGCAAGCTGCTCGAACGTGGTCAGGAATTCGATTATGTGATCAATTACAATTCTTCGGAGTTGGTGTTCACCTCGCGGAATCTCATCACCAAGGATTCTCGCATTGTGGTCGAATTTCAATACTCCGATCAAAACTATGCCCGATCTCTAGTGCAGACCTCCACCACGTATTCATCAAAGAAATTTGATTTCTGGTTGAATGCCTACTCGGAGCAAGATGCGAAAAATCAAACCCTACAGCAGGAGTTGAGTACTCAGGAAAAATTGTTGTTATCGAGCATAGGCGACAGTCTTGAATTGGCACGAACCAATAGCATTGATTCGGTTGGATTCATCGACAACCAGGTACTTTACAAAATGGTGACGGTATTGGGATACGATTCCGTTTTAGTGTATTCT
>CAMBMC010000006.1 GCA_945868555.1 Chitinophaga pinensis
GAGAGTCGCAAATTCCTTGGGTAATGAGTATCCAGAAGGTGTGTCTCAAGAAACCTTTAAACAAAATGACGAGAATGGTTTGATGGTCGCAGTTGTAACCCGCAGAGTGGTAGTGATCAATGGTCAAGGAAATGTGTATGTGCGCACGCAAACCCTGTCAGACCTCACCTATTCCAAAAATGGTCAACCCACTACGGAGTATGTCTGGCAAAAGGAAACTCAAGGTGCTCAACTGAAGAAGAATTATTGATTTCCCGTAATTCATAGTCCATTGTTGGAAATTTCAAAAGGACAAAAGAATACACGTTCTCGTTTGTGGTACTTTCACGAATAAATCTCTTTATGAAGGCACTACTTCTCACTGCCCTTGCTGGCAAATTTATTATTGCGTGCACCGTCTGTATTTACTTTTGGAATGCAAAAACAATGAGTCAGGTAACTAACTTACCCCTGTGGTTGCTGATTCTTACCGTGGTTTATATAAGTTTACAAATGTTTAGTCGGAAATATTCTGACGCCAATCATTGGTGGGACTGGGTGTATTACATCGGATTATTGTCCATCATGATTCCAGTATCTATAATGAATGAGGGAAATCAGCAACTCTGTCATCTGGCAACGGACTTTGGTACCTTGTTTTTAATTGCGCCTCCTGTTGTTGATGCGATTGTCCTTATGAAAAAATCAAATTCGAACTCATGAATGTACATTTTATAGCCATCGGCGGAAGTGCCATGCACAACCTCGCCATTGCACTCAGCCGCAAAGGTGTTCATGTTACAGGTTCAGATGACGAGATTTTTGAACCCTCGAAAGCACGCTTGCAAAAACAAGGGATTTTACCTGATCAGCTTGGTTGGGATAATACAAGAATTACTTCCGATCTTGATGCGATTATTCTCGGTATGCATGCACGGGAGGATAACCCGGAATTGTTGAAAGCAAACGAATTAAATATTCCTATTTTTTCTTATCCCGAGTATTTGTTCGAGCAGAGTAGGGATAAAATCCGAGTGGTTATAGGCGGCTCACATGGAAAAACAACCATTACATCGATGTTGCTGCATGTGGTGAATGAGTTAAAAATGGATGTCGATTATATGGTCGGTGCGCAGCTGGAAGGCTACGACTGTATGGTACGTTTATCTGATTCAGCAAAAATCATGATTCTTGAAGGGGATGAATATTTAAGTTCACCCATCGACCGTCGTCCTAAATTCCATCTGTACAAACCCAATATTGCCATTATTAGTGGCATCGCCTGGGACCATATCAACGTGTTTCCAACGTATGAAAATTATGTGGATCAGTTCGATATCTTTTGTTCGCTGATTGAAAAAGACGGAACGCTAATCTACAATGAAGATGATGCTGAAGTAGATAGGCTTGGTCAAAAATATACATCTACCATACGAACAGTTCCTTACGGTGTCCCAACATACGAAGTGACAGAATCAGGAACACGCTTGTTTCATGATGGGATGATCTACGATCTGCGGGTTTTTGGCGAACATAATCTACAGAATTTGATGGGGGCAATGCGCATTGGAGAAGCCCTCGGAATTGCTGCACACGAATTCCTTTCAGCAATACAATCGTTTACTGGCGCGGGGAAACGGCTTCAAAAAGTGATGGAAATCGGGAGCTTTGTCATGTATAAAGATTTTGCACATTCCCCATCAAAATTGAAGGCAACTACAAAGGCCGTGAAGGATCAATACAAACAAAGGAAAGTGATTGCCTGTATGGAGCTGCATACCTTCTCCTCTTTAAAAAAAGAATTCTTGCCTCATTATCTCAATTCCATGCAGATGGCAGACGAAGCTCTTGTTTATTATAGTCCAGAAGTGGTCGCACATAAAAAATTGGAGCCCATTTCCAAAGATCTTGTTTTGGAAGGATTTGGTGGCAATGTGAACGTGATGAACAGTACAAAAGAGGTGCTCGATTTTATTCAATCAAAGCAATGGAACAATTCAGTATTGTTGATGATGTCCTCTGGGAATTTTGACGGAATAGATTATGATCAATTGGGAGAAGAAATATCAAAAAATCTTTAACTCTTGATTGGTCGAAAAACGATTTGTCGATAGATCAAGGTAACCAACAAACTATATAAAGTTGCCAGAAGGAGTAGGGCCAATACACTAAGTGTCGCAGTAAATCCAGCATCTGCTCCCTTTTTGTTGTTTGTTTTCAAGCGTTTTTCAATTTGTTTGTCAGTCATGACCTCCGCATCTGGGTTTTCTTTTCGGAATTTTGCCATTTGATTGGGGTCATGGATCATCTTTTCAATGGTTGCTTCGCCTTCGGCGATTTGATGTGTGACAAACTCTGGATTGATTTGCGTGTAAAACAAATAGATGAAACTACTTACAATCAGTACATAAGGGAGTCCAGAGCTCATTGCATTTTTCATATCGAAAAGTGCATTGGTCTCCATCGTATCTCGTCGTTTTTGAAGATAAAGGCCAATTGAAATGGCAGACAATAGCCCTAAAATATTCAACATTACGGTTGGTGCCATTTGTCCTGGAAATATACCAGATACAAACAAGATATATTTTATCGCAATCCAAATTAGTGCGCTGAAAATTCCAACTTTAACGGTTATTTTCATTGATTTAGCTATTCATTGAGACCAAGAATTCCTCGTTTGAAATGGTATTTTCCATATGTGATTTCATAAACTCCATGGCTTCAACAGGGGTCATGTCCGCAATGAATTTGCGAATCAACCAAATGCGTTGAAGTACATCTTTGCTCATCAATAAATCTTCGCGACGAGTCCCAGAAGAAATGATATCGATAGCAGGGTAGATTCGACGGTTCGAGATGCGGCGATCCAATTGAAGTTCCATGTTGCCCGTTCCTTTGAATTCTTCAAAGATAACTTCGTCCATTTTTGATCCGGTCTCAGTCAATGCCGTTGCGAGAATGGATAAAGATCCTCCATTTTCAATTTTTCGAGCTGAACCAAAGAAACGCTTTGGTTTGTGCAATGCATTGGCATCAACACCTCCCGAAAGTACCTTTCCAGAAGCAGGGGAAACTGTGTTGTATGCACGTGCAAGACGTGTGATTGAATCCAATAGAATACATACATCATGGCCACATTCAACCATCCGTTTAGCTTTTTCCAACACCATATTCGCCACCTTCACGTGTCGCTCTGCGGGCTCATCAAAAGTTGAAGCAATAACCTCTGCACGAACACTACGTGCCATGTCGGTTACCTCCTCAGGACGTTCATCGATCAGTAAGACAATCAAATATACTTCAGGGTGATTCGCCGCAATTGCATTGGCCACATCCTTCAACAACATCGTTTTACCCGTCTTTGGTTGAGCGACTATCATTCCTCGCTGACCTTTACCAATCGGCGCAAACAAATCCATCACGCGAGTAGAAAGTGTTTCTTGCTTGTGGCCAGTAAGTTTAAATTTCTCGTCCGGGAAAAGTGGAGTCAAATACTGAAATGGCACACGGTCACGAATGTATGAAGGGTCGCGGCCATTGATCGACTCAACCTTTACCAGTGGAAAGAATTTTTCACCTTCGCGTGGTGGTCGGATTGTTCCTTTAACGGTATCTCCTGTTTTTAAACCAAATAATTTAATTTGGTTTTGAGATACATAAATATCATCTGGTGAGGGCAGGTAGTTGTAATCTGATGAACGTAAAAATCCATATCCATCTTGAATCACTTCCAAAACACCCTCTGCGGTTACAATCCCCACCAAGTCATATCCATCTTCCAATTTGTCCTCCGCTTTTTGATGTTGAGGTTGGCGATGTTGACCTTGGTTTTGGTTATTTCCTTGGTTTTGGTTGGGATTATTCCGAGGATTCTGGTTAGGATTCTGTCCTTGTTGATTTCTATTGTTATTCAAGCGTTCATTTCGATCACGACGCTCATGTTGTTCATTTCCAGTGTTAATTTCAGAAACTCCGTCTGTTGAAGTACTTGTTTCTGTTGATGCTACTGGTGTTATTTCTGATTGTTCTTGAGCATTCTCTTTCTGAGCTAAATCAAGTAAGTTACGTCCTCCTTTTTTTGCTTCAGGAGTGACATCTTCATTAAGGACTACCGCAGGCTCTTCTAACGGAATTGATTCTGCTATTGCTTCGGGCTGAGTGATTTCAGGCAAGCGTTTTTCACTGAATAAAGAGGGCTGTGGAGTTTCTTCTCGTCGAATGCGTTTTCTGTGTGGCTTATCTTGTGCAACGACAGCATCACTTGATGAAGAGTCAACAGGTACTGCAGTAGCTGATGCTTCTTCCGTTGATGATGGCATTACTGAGCTCGATCCGCCCAAGATTGCTGCAAGAAGTTCAGGTCGCTTCAATGAATCAGCATCATTTATTCCATTGGTCTTTGCAATTTCACGAAGATCAGAAAGCTTCTTACGCTCCAGGTCTTTTTTATCCATAAAGAAGTGCTAAATAAATACGATAATGTATAGTGTCAAAAAAAACTGTTTTTGAGAAAGTGGGAAAAGAACATTTCCCTTAAATGACTTAGCAATATTACGAAAAACTTTCTAAAAATTGGATATTGGCATTAAAAAAATAATTCATCAAATTGAATTCTCTATTTACCTCCTACGCAAAATGTGTATCTTGGTGGCATGATTGCACTGCGAAATGTTTACAGCTTGTTTTGGTACATCGTTACCTTCTTGAATATCGGACTTGTTTTTTTGATTGAAGGTGCACTGCCAGGTGTAGATCCAATCGGATTCAAAATTGTCCGTTTCGCCCTAATTGCTTTCCTTTTTGTTATTTCCTTTAAGCGAAAGAAGTTGTCCTTGTGGATTTTTTCTGCTATGATTTTGGGAATTGAAGTCGGTATGGACTTTCCTGCCTTTGCCTTGGAAACGGAAAGATTTGGGAAAATATTTCTCCGCTTAGTGAAGTCACTTGTTGCTCCATTGATTTTTGCAACACTCATTGTTGGAATTGCAGGACATAGCAATCTGAAGCAAGTAGGACGAATTGGTTTAAAGTCCATTCTTTACTTTGAAATCGTCACCACCTTGGCTTTGTTCATTGGGCTTTTGGCCATTAATGTTTCTCAAGCGGGAGTTGGTGTGAAAGTCGAAGCTCGCGAACAGGACAAGGCCAAATCAATAGAGTTGATGGAGCAAAAGAAGGAACACAAAGATCACTTTGTGGAGATTTTTCCTGAAAATATTGCCAAATCCATTGCTGAAAACCAAGTTCTTCAGGTGGTCATTTTTTCAGTGATTTTTGCTATTGGCCTCGGTATGGTGAAGCACGAGAAGCACAAGCAGACGATGTTAAATTTCAGCGAAAGCTTGGCTGAGGTGATGTTTAAGTTCACGGATATCATCATGTATGTGGCACCGCTGGCTGTTTTTGGCGCTTTGGCTAGTACCGTAGCAAAATCAGGGGTTGACATTTTATACAACCTCATGAAGCTTGTTGGTACCTTATATGTTGCACTAGTTATTTTTGTTGGTGGAGTGTTGTTGCCGATTGCCTTGATTGCAAAAATTCCCATCAAGCGTTTTATTCAGGCCATTGCCGAACCATTGACCTTGGCTTTTGCAACGGCAAGCAGTGAGGCAGCGCTTCCGAAAGCGATGGAAAACATGGAGAAATTTGGAGTTCCTCGAAAAATTGTTTCCTTCGTCATTCCAACAGGATATAGCTTCAATTTGGATGGTACGACCTTGTATTTGTCATTGGCTTCGGTATTTGTTGCACAAATGTGTGGCATCGATTTGAGTATCGGACAACAGATTTCCATGTGCTTGATCTTCATGCTTACAAGCAAAGGAGTTGCAGGAGTGCGAGGAGCATCCTTTGTCATTCTCGCAGGAACAATCGCCGCCATGGACGTTAAAGGTTTCGATTCAGAACGAGCAAGTGTAATTTTGGCTGTCGATGCACTGATGGATATGGCACGAACTTCTGTAAATGTTCTTGGGAATTGCCTAGCATCTGCGGTTATTGCACGAAGCGAAGGGGAGTTGGTGGTGAGTGAGGCGGAGGGGCAATGATCTTAATCCTTCATTCTTAATCCTTCAACCTTCATTTTTATTTCGTAATCATTGTTGTCCGACTAAAACCACCTTTGTGTTTTATCTAAATTGCACAGTGTACTTTTGGTCATTTTGAATTATGTTCAGGTTTTGTTCGCTCACCTCCGCTGCGGAAAAGCCACTGGGGCTATATATCAAAAGCGAATTTTAGTGAACTCCTCTAGTATTGACAGCTGCGTTATAGCTTAGGAAGCATGTATAAACCACCCCTTGCCCCTCCACGAGGGGATTTTTAATTTTTTCTTACTGAGTGTCAACTCACCAAACATTCTTAATCCTTCATTTTTAATTTTCAATCCTTCATTTTTAATTTTCAATCCTTCATTCGTAATTCTCACTTCAAAACCTTTTTCAAGAAAGTTCCCGTCGCATTATCTGCCTGTTTTACAAGTCCTTCCGGCGTTCCAGCGAATAGAACGTGTCCTCCATTTTGACCACCTTCGGGACCCAAATCAATCACCCAATCGGCACACTTGATGACGTCAACATTGTGCTCAATGACAATGACGCTATGTCCCGAGTCAATCAAGGCATTGATGGCAAGAATTAACTTTTCAATGTCGTACAAATGCAATCCTGTCGTTGGTTCATCGAAGATAAAAAGGGTAGAAGGCGAGCCCGGACCTTTGGAAAGGAAGGATGCTAATTTTATGCGCTGCGCTTCACCACCACTCAAGGTACTGGAGGATTGTCCAACCTTTAAATAGCCTAAACCAACATCAATCAAGGGTTTAATCTTGTCCGCTATCTTTTGTTCCAATTTATCTATCCCTATTGCAAATAAATCATAGGCTGCCTGAATGTCCAAGTCCAATAAATCGGATATCGTCAAGTCTTTGTAAATAATTTCTAGCGTTTCTTGCTTGTAGCGTTTTCCCAAACAGGTTTCACATTGCAAATGCACATCGGCCATAAATTGCATCCCAACAGTTATTTCGCCTTCTCCTTCGCACATTTCACAGCGACCGCCTTCAATGTTAAATGAAAAGAATCCTGCCTTGTATCCGCGAGATTTTGCCAAGGGCAAGCGGGCATATAACTCTCGGATATCGTCAAAGGCTTTGATGTAAGTGATCGGGTTTGATCGTGATGATTTCCCTATTGGGTTTTGATCGACAAATTCTACCGCTTTCAGTAGCTTTAAATCTCCTGAAATCCTAGAGAAATCAGCCGTTTCACTATCTCCTTCTCCCAAGTGTCTTCGAACAGCGGGGTAAACAATTTCGCGAATGAGGGTTGATTTCCCAGATCCACTGACGCCACTGATGCACACAAAACTATGCAAAGGAAGATCTACTGTTACATTTTTTAGGTTGTATTGTCGTGCTCCTGAAACGGTAAGTTTCGTATTGGAATTTCGGCGTTTTTTCGGAATAGGAATGGATCGTTTTCCAGTGAGGTATTCAGCAGTCAAACTGTTTGTTGCTCCCATTAAGGCGGCATGGTTTCCTTGAAAAACAACCTCTCCGCCATAGGCGCCTGCCAGTGGGCCGATGTCCAAAATTTCATCTGCGGCACGCATGATTTCTTCTTCGTGCTCCACAACGATCACGGTATTTCCTTCATCTCTCAATCGATGCAAAACAGAAATAAGCCGTTCTGTATCTTTTGGATGTAAACCAATGGAGGGCTCATCTAAAATATACATGGATCCAACTAAACTGCTTCCAAGTGAGGTTGCCAAATTGATGCGTTGCGATTCTCCTCCCGACAAAGAATTTGACCGTCTGTTTAAGGTCAAATAACCCAGTCCAACATCCATTAAAAATCCCAAACGACTTGTGATTTCTGGAAGAATTCGTTTTGCAACCTGCGTATCATGGATAGAAAGATCCAGCGACTTGAAAAATGCATGACCTTCAGTGATTGGCATAAGGACAACATCGACAATTGATTTCCCCTCCACAAGGACATAGCTCGCGTCTTTCCTTAATCGAGTTCCATGACAATCTGGGCAATCCGTTTTTCCGCGGTAGCGAGAAAGCATAACGCGGTATTGAATTTTGTAGGTTTGACTTTCCAAAAATTTAAAAAAGGCATTCAGACCAGTAAAATGTTTGTTCCCCGTCCATAAAAGTTCAAATTCAGCAGAACTTAATTCCTGCACAGGACGATGGATGGGAAAGTCAAATTTCTTCGCACTGTAAACGAGCTCTTTGAGGTATTCTCCCATGGTATCGCCTTTCCACGGTTGAATCGCACCTTCGTAAACGCTCAATTGTTTGTTTGGAAAAACGAGGTTTCGATCCACACCAATGACTTGTCCATAGCCTTCGCAAGTTTTACATGCACCGAATGGATTGTTAAACGTAAAGAAATGGACACTCGGCTCCTGAAATTCCATGCCGTCCAGTTCGTAGCGGTTGGTGAACGAACGTGTTTCACCAGATTCCACGATGTGAATTTGGCATTCTCCAGCGCCTTCAAGAAAGGCCAATTGAATTGAATCAGCGTAGCGCGCTTGTTCTTCATCTGACAAATTCAGTGCAATACGGTCAATGACAAGTAAAGCATTCTCAATTTCGGCGTCAGCTCTTTCCAGTTGATCTTCAATCAGCAAAGTATCTTTGTTGAGCATCAATCGGCTAAAACCTTGTTGGTGTAAAATGGACAATTGCCGTTCGACCCCATATTTTGAAAAGCCAGGAATCGGACAACAGATAAGCATTTTTGTTCCTTCAGAAAAGGAATTGACGGCATCCATAACGTCCTTCACCACATGTTTCTTCACTTGATCTCCTGAAATAGGCGAGAAGGTATTTCCGATTCGGGCAAATAAAATCTTCAAATAATCGTATATCTCGGTGCTTGTCCCAACGGTTGATCTTGGATTGCTAGAGATTACCTTTTGTTCAATGGCAATGGCTGGCGAAATTCCTTTGATGTAATCGGTTTCAGGCTTATTCAGTTTGCCTAAAAACTGACGTGCATACGAAGAGAGGCTCTCGATGTACCGACGTTGGCCCTCCGCATAAAGCGTATCAAATGCCAAGGAAGATTTTCCCGATCCCGAAAGACCCGTAATCACTGTCATTTTTCCATGAGGAATGCGAACGCTGAGATTCTTTAAATTGTGCACTCGCGCACCTTTGACTTCAATGTATTTCTGCGTGGACATCCTGATGATTTAATTCAAAGATAACAACACTCTAGCGAAGTTTCTGTTTCTCCCAAAAGAAAGAAAAAGTTTGTTTTTTTAAAATGATGTAGTATATTAGCAGTTATTAATTCTAAACGACGATCGCCTATAGACAAAAATTTACTCTGAATTTCAATTAGTTACATTAAAGTAGAGTAGATTATGTTGTTGAACAACCTTGACGATCGTGACCTTGTAAGCACGTATGTAGATGGAAATGAAAAGGCTTTTGAAGTCCTTTTACTACGCCATAAAGACAAAATGTACCGCTTCATTTACATGAAAGTTAGAAACCGAGATTTGGCACAAGACATCTTTCAAGAGGCTTTTGTGAAAATCATCAATACCTTAAAACTTGGGGCCTACAATGAAGAGGGGAAATTTTTGCCTTGGGCAATGCGCATTGCACATAACTTAGTGATTGACCATTTTCGGAAAAGCAGCAAAATGCGCATGATTTCGGAATCATCATCTAGCCGTGAGGACTTCAATATTTTCAGCGTGCTTTCTTTGGATGAAAAAAATGCCTACGAAACCTTAGCTTATGGAGAGCTAGAAACTCAGATGGTTGGATTGATTGATCATTTACCTGAAAGCCAACGCGACATTTTGATAAAGCGATTGTACCAAGAAATGTCATTTAAGGACATTGCAGAAATGGAAAATATTTCCATCAATACAGCCTTGGGTAGAATGCGTTATGCATTGATTAACTTGCGTAAGTTGATTGAAAAACACCAGCTCGTAACCGAAATTTAAGCATGAAAAAAAACTTCTTTTTCCTTTTATTTCTTGTAGTGACATCATGCGCAAAGCAAAATTGCCCGAATGGTGTCCCTGTAAAAATGAAAAACTTAACTGGTTTAGATGGCTGTGGTTGGGTGCTAGAACTTAATGATGGATCAAGAATTGAACCCATCAATTTGAATGAATTTAACGTGTCGATGGTAGAAGGAAAGAAAATCGTTGTGACCTACGAAGATTTTCCTGCGGCAAGTATTTGTATGGTCGGTAAGATTGTTGAAATTACCACTGTATGTGAGTGATTAAGCGTTCATGCGCATGTGACGCTCCTTTTTCTCTTCATAAATATCGGCTATCGTTACCAAAATCGCCGTTTCTTCAACATTGCCGAATTCAGGGTTCACTGCTGTTCCAAAGGTTTTCATCGACGGTGAAAGATTCATGTAAATGTTAACCAAGGGCGGAATAAACTCCCCATTTTCTTTTACTGCACTGTTGAGTACTTTGAATCCATCTTTGAAATCCAATCCTTTCAGTTGTTCGTCAACATAGTTGCGGTCGTAATCTTGAACTAATGGGTGGAAAGCTTTCATTAACTGATCCTTGTCCGGAAAATAATGATGCATAAAATGCAATAAGAAGTCACGACTTGCGGTGTTGTAATTTGGATACATCGTCACTTTCCCAAAGAAATAGCGAATGTCGGGATTGTGAATGACTAAGGCGCCTAAACCATCCCAAATGTTGTCAAGAGCAAAAAGTCCTTTTCGAGGGTTTACCGACGGTTGAAAGTTTGGTTGCACCCAGCTTCGCCCCAGTTCAATGGTATAAGGCAAAAAGTCACGAATAAATTTCTCTGAAAAATCAAAATAGTGAGTTGTTGAGAGGTGGATTTCTCCATCCGCGCTCATTGCGTCTTCGCAGAGAATAAAACGATAGCCACCGACGATTTCTTCGTCCTCGGGCGACCAAACGATGAGTTGCTGGTAGCAATTTTCTGAGGTGTCAAAATCATCTAAATCTACCTGTTCACCAGTTCCACCTCCAGATGCTCGAAAGGTGACTTCTCGCAATCGTCCAATTTCTCTAATGACTTGAGGCGCATTGTGATGATTGACGATGTAAATATCATTTCCACCTTTTCGTGTGTGTCGAACAAAGCGTTCAGGACTCAATTCTGACTTTAGAATTTCCTTGTCAATGGCTGCTATAATTTCTTGCATAGTTTCTTTTCTTATTCTGTTTCTTGTGCCATATGGTAGACTTTTTCACGAACAATTTGCGCTACTTTTCGCTCGTCCACGTCCGCCAGTGTTTGATTCACATAAATGGGGTCTCCGACGCGAAAAATCATAGTTTTATTCCGCTGTTTGAAGAGTTCATCTGCGAGGTAAAGCATTTCAATGTTGGCTTTTATTCCGAGGAATTTTCGAATTCGCGAAAGTCGGTAGAAAAATGGTGTTAATGTCCCGTTGATGTAAATGGGGACAATCGGTTGATCATACTTCTTTGCATAGGTCACGAATGTTTTTTTCCACTCTAAGTCCCGAGTTTTTCCATCGACCTTTCGGCTAACAAGTCCAGCAGGAAAAATCACCAATGCAGTGTCAGATTCAAAGGCCTCGGAAATTTGTTGCCTCACAGAACCGTCATTTTTCCCGTGTTTATTGACTCCAACAAATAGCCCGCTTAGGTTTGTTAAATTCATCAAGAGGTCATTTACGATGAAACGAAGATCAGTTCTATGTTCTTTCGTCGCTACAACAAAGGCCGCAGCATCCATTCCTCCTAGAGGGTGATTCATGGAAATGACCACAGGTCCAGATGTTGGAATTTTTTCAATGCCCTCAATTTTGATTTCGATATTGAAAAAATGGATAACTGCCTCGCAAAATTCAGTATCGTAAAGGTGTCCGTTTTTTTCAATGAATGCATTGATTTCATCTTGGTGCAAGATGCGCTTTAAATAGCTAAAAACAAATCCCGGGAGCCATTTAGCCAGCTTTGGACTTTTGCTTTTAACCAATCGTTGAATGTCGATAAAACGTTCCTTTTCCATAGTTTTCGTAAAGGTACTTCGAACAAGTAAGGTAGAATCTGACTAAGGCAATGTTTTATTCACAAAGAAGTATGGAATTCTTGGTCTTTTAATGCGCTTTAAACTGCCCTTCTTCCCTCAAGATTGCTTAATTTTGCAGATATTTTAATCGCAATTGAAAATTCCATGATTCAACTTTCTGAACGACTAATGGCGATGGAGGAATCCGCAACAATCGCAATGTCTCGCAAAAGCCGAGAATTAAAGGCTCAAGGCAAGGATATCATTTCTTTAAGTCTTGGTGAACCTGATTTTTTTACGCCTCAGTTTATCAAGGATGCGGCTTTGGAAGCCATGAACAATAATTTCACGATGTATACTCCCGTTCAAGGGTATGACGATTTGCGCGATGCGATTGCCTTGAAGTTTCAACGCGACAATGGTTTAACGTACACGAAAGATCAAATTGTTGCCTCAACAGGTGCGAAACAATCCATTGCCAATGTAGTATTGAGCATTATTGGCCCCGGAGACGATGTAATTATTCCTGCGCCGTATTGGGTTTCATATTTGGAAATTGTAAAGGTTGCGGAAGGAAATTCAATTGTCATTCAATCAGGTATTGAAGATGATTTTAAAATAACAGGTAAAGCGCTTGAAGCTGCAATTACGTCGAAAACGAAGATGATCATTTTCTCTTCGCCATGCAATCCAACGGGTTCGGTTTATTCCAAAGCAGAATTGCGCGAAATAGCAGACGTTTTGGTGAAACATCCTGATATTATTGTAATTTCTGATGAAATCTATGAACACATCAATTTCGAAGGCAAGCACGAAAGTTTGGCGCAGTTTCCAGAGATTTATGACCAAGTTGTAACGGTGAATGGAATGTCTAAGGCTTGGGCAATGACGGGGTGGAGACTTGGTTACATCGGGGCTTCAAAACAAATTGCTGATGCGTGCACAAAGGTGCAAGGTCAGTTTACATCAGGCCCATGTTCCATTACTCAAAAAGCCGCCATAGCGGCATTAAAAGCTGATCCTGCAATCTTGAATGATATGATTGCGGCATTTAAAAACAGACGTCAATTGGTGCTTGATGCGCTTAATCAGATACCTGGAGTAAAAACGAATGTTCCCGATGGAGCATTTTATGTTTTTCCTGATGTTTCTTCTTTCTATGGCAAATCTTATGGAGAATGGCACATCAACAATGGCGATGATTTGTGCATGTATTTGCTTTCAGAAGCCTTGGTGGCTTTGGTGCAGGGCGAGGCCTTTGGTTCGCCTGAATGCATTCGTATTTCGTATGCAGCTTCTGAGGAAACACTTACTGAAGCCATGAAGCGTGTCGGTGATGCTTTAACAAAATTGCACGCATGAAAATTGAAGAATTGTTCGAACGCTTCAACGGCAAACGCATCCTCGTTGTAGGGGATGTGATGATTGACGCTTACCTTCGCGGAACGGTTTCGCGCGTAAGTCCTGAAGCTCCCGTGCCGATTGTGAGTTTGGAAAAGGAAGAAAAACGCTTAGGTGGTGCTGCCAATGTGGCGGTAAATCTTTTGGCATTGGGCGCCAATCCAGTGATTTGTTCCGTGGTTGGTGATGATGACAGCGGACGCTTGATGCGTCAACTTTTGGATAAAGCCTTGATTTCATCAGATGGATTGATTCACAGTGCATCACGCATGACCACGGTAAAGACGCGAGTTATTGGAAACAACCAACATTTGCTTCGCATCGATGCCGAAGTTACAGATGCAATTACTGAGCAGGAAGAAACGGCTCTCATTGAATGTGTAGCGCGTTTACTGGCATCAGGCGTTGATGGCATCATCTTCGAAGATTACAACAAGGGCCTACTCACGGAACGCTGTATTTCTGAAATCATTCGCATGGCACGCGACTTTGGAGTAAAAACAACGGTGGACCCGAAAAAGGATAATTTTTTAAGTTTTAAAGGAGTGACTTTGTTTAAACCCAATTTGAAAGAATTGAAGGAGGGTATGGGACTTCAATTTTCATTTTCGACCAGCAATGGACAGTTTGAAGCGGCTGTAAATCAGTTGGAAAATGAATTAAAAAATGAGATCTCACTTGTAACACTTTCGGAGCATGGTGTATATATCCAAGCGAAAGGTGAAGGGCATCATATCCCGGCACATATTCGAAATATCGCCGATGTGAGTGGGGCAGGAGATACGGTGATTTCTGTAGCCACATTGTGTTTAGTATCTGACTTTCCGATAAAATTAATTGCTGAAATATCGAATATTGCTGGCGGTTTGGTTTGCGAAGAAAGTGGGGTCGTGGCGATAAATAAATTACAGCTATTGAATGAATGTCGGGAACTTCTAGCCGATACGCTTGTTTAGTTAATACGAATTACAAGAAATGGAAGAACGAAAAGTAGTTAAACCGTATGGCGATCAAGACCGATCAAAGAAAGAGGAGGTGGCAGAAATGTTCAATAACATCTCTGGACGCTATGATTTCTTGAACCATTTTTTATCTCTAGGAATCGATAAGATTTGGCGTCGAAAGGCTGTGAAAAAATTAAAGGAAATAAATCCCAAGCGCATTCTCGATATCGCTACAGGAACAGGCGATTTTGCGATTCAGGCTTTGTCGCTTAAGCCAACAGAAGTTGTTGGAGTAGACATTTCAGCGGGAATGCTCGAGGTCGGTAAAACGAAAATGAAAGCCAAGGGCGTTGATCACATCGTTCGCATGGAATTGGGAGATTCCGAGAATCTTTCTTTTGAAGATGGCTATTTTGATGCGGTTACAGTGGCCTTTGGTGTTCGAAATTTTGAACATCTTGAAAAAGGACTTGGTGAAATGCTTCGTGTGACACGAAGTGGTGGTAGAATTGTCATTCTTGAGTTTTCAAAACCGAAACGCTTTCCTGTAAAGCAATATTTTGCATTTCACTCGAGGTACATTATTCCATTTTTTGGAAAGCGAATTTCAAAAGATGGCCGAGCGTATGCCTATCTACCCGAATCTGTGGCAGCATTTCCGGAAGGGGAGGAATTTACCGATATTCTAGCTCAAGTTGGTTATGAAAAGGTAAGTGCCGAGACTGTTTCTGGTGGAATCGCAACAATTTATTCTGGATTCAAGAAATAAGAAGAGATAAAAGCCGTTATGAAAACTGTGAAAATTGGAACCTTAATTTTGATGCATTGCTTCGTTTTGTCTGTGTTTGGACAAAAAGAGTTGCCTCAGAATTACAAGCGTTTCGATCAACGGTTCATTCATTTTGGATTTATGTTGGGTTGGAATACAGCTAGTTTTTCCACGTATCAAAGTTCAGATGCTTTTTCTAAATACAACCTCAAATCTTTGGTCACTAATTCTCAACCAGGGGGTCAGGTTGGAATCGTTACGACCATGAAAATTGGAACTCCAGTGGTTCGTCTTCGTTTTATCCCAACTCTATCCTTCCAAGAAAGAGTGATGACTTACACCTATATGAGTATGCTTTCAGGTAAGGATTCATTGACTGAAGAGCGGGTGAATTCGACGAATCTAGATTTTCCTGTGATGTTTCAATTCAGAACTTTACGCTTAAATAACTTTGCTTCCTATTTTCTTTTAGGTGGTCAACCAAGCATTGACTTGCAATCTCAGGAAAAAGCATCACAGAATTATTCGGATCCATTTATAAAGATCAAGAAGTTTGATTTTCAAGGACAAATCGGAGGGGGTGTAGAGTTTTTTACACCATATTTTAAATTTGGAATTGAATTGAAGTATTCTCAAGGTTTTACGAATTCATTTATTCAAGACAACACGGATTCATCTCGACCTATTGACCGCTTGTACAACCGCGTATGGTGGGTATCGTTCATTTTTGAAGGATAATGAGCAAGGTTGTTCAATTTCGCCTTCGTCCGGAGGAATTAAGGGACGAAAACAATCTTGTTTTAGTTATTGCGAGAGAATCTGGGAAAGCTGTAGGGTCGTTTCATTACGAATGGCGGAAACGAAGCATTGATGCGCGAAAACGAGATATTTTCTACAATTGCACCATTGAGGTGTACGACAATGATGAAAGCATAGAAATAAACGATTCTTTCCAAGCTAAAGATGTCCATTCAGCCCGAGAAATCCATATTGTAGGTGCGGGGCCAGCGGGATTGTTCGCGGCATTGCATGCCTTGGAGCTTGGGTTGAGGCCAATTATTTTTGAGCGAGGAAAAGACGTGCGTTCACGCCGAAGAGACTTGGCGACCTTAAACAAAACAAGCACGGTAAATCCTGAATCGAATTATTGTTTTGGCGAAGGAGGAGCAGGAACCTATTCGGATGGAAAACTTTATACCCGTTCGAAGAAAAGGGGAGATGTTGATCGCGCACTGCGCATGTTTGTTCAGTTTGGCGCTGAAAAAGATATTTTGGTCGATGCTCATCCGCACATTGGAACCAATAAACTTCCGCAAATCATAGTGGCGATGCGCGAAGAGATTATTCGCTTTGGTGGAGAGGTTCATTTTGACTCCAAATTAACGAATGTAATCATTGAAAACAATAAGCTTAAAGAGATTGAAATCAATGGATTAAAACGTATTTCTAGCGAGTATTTAATAGTGGCTACAGGCCATTCGGCGCGCGATATTTTTGAATTGTTACATCGGAATGGGGTTCGCATTGAAGCGAAGCCTTTTGCCTTGGGTGTGCGTATTGAACATACTCAAGATTTAATTGATGAAATTCAATACCATGGAAGGCATCATGACGATCTTTTACCCCCAGCGAGTTATGCACTTGTTGAGCAAGTGGATGGTAGAGGTGTATATTCATTTTGTATGTGTCCTGGAGGTATTATCGCTCCCTGTGCAACTGAACAAAACGAGGTGGTTACCAACGGATGGTCGCCATCAAAACGTAACAATCCATACTCCAACTCGGGAGTTGTTGTCAGTGTTTATCCTTCCGATTTTCCACATGATGAAATGAACCCTTTTGTATGTTTGGATTTTCAGAAAGCTGTTGAACAAAAATGTTGGGAGGCGGCTGGAGAAACACAAAAAGTCCCAGCTCAACGAATGCTTGACTTTGTCCAGGATAAAAAGTCGGTCGATTTCCCAAGATCTTCATACCAGCCGGGTATATTGAGTGTGAGGTTGGATGAGGTTTTACCCGATTTCATCACTCAGCGCTTGAGAAAGGCCTTTGTCCAGTTTGATAAAAAAATGCAAGGGTATTTAACCAATGATGCTGTTCTGCATGCGCCAGAATCACGCACATCATCTCCAATTTCAATCCCTAGAAATAGTGAAACCCTTGAGCATGTTGAAGTTCAAGGAATTTATCCATGCGGAGAGGGCGCAGGTTATGCGGGTGGAATCATTTCCGCAGCCATTGATGGAATGAAATGTACTGAAGCAATTTCTCATAAAATGAATTTGACATGAACCAACTAAGCGGCATACTCTTTTGTTTGATTTCTATTTTTGGTGCTTCCGTTTGTGCTCAAAAACCAGTTACGGATTATTCCTCTACGGCAAATTGGGCGGTACTTCCAGGAGCATATCCAAAATCACTTTTAACTGAATGGTCGGACACACAAAACGAACCTGTGGATGTGTTTTATGTGTACCCAACCTTTTTGTTGGACGGCAAAGATGTACGATGGAATTACCCCATTAATGACTCAATTCATCGCGAAAAGGTAATAGGTACAGCTGTTCCCTTTCAAGCATCAGCGTGGTTAGAAGCAGGTAATTTGTATGTTCCTTTTTACCAACAAGCGCACATTCGGTCCTATTACACCTTGGATAGTGGGGGATACGATGCCTTGATGTTGGCGTACAAAGATGTGCGTGCTGCATTCGAGTATTATTTGGCCAATTACAACAATGGAAAAGGAATCATCCTTGCGGGACATAGTCAGGGTTCGACGCATATTTCGATGTTGTTGAAAGAGTATTTTGATGGAAAGGAATTGCAAAACAAGCTCGTTGCGGCCTATATTCCTGGAATCGGGATTGATACAACGATGTACTCGACCATTTCCTTGATGACAGACAAAGAAGAAATTGGGGGCTTTGTCACATGGAACACCTTTCGAAAGAAATTTGACATGAAACAATACAAGTGGTATAAAGGAAAGGCAGTCATTAATCCAATTACTTGGGATCTGTCGCCTGTTGCTTCGTCAAAGGAACATCTCGGATTTCTTTTTTCCAATGGAAAGATGTACCGACATTCTGTTACTGCGCATCTTTCTGACGGTGTCATTTGGATCAATCCCCCAAAGTTTCCATACCGATATTTGGCCTTTACCATGAAGAATTACCACGCGGGTGATGTCAACTTGTTTTGGGAAGACATTCGCGTGAACAGTATTTTACGTGCAAAGAAATACATTCAGTCCAAACCGTAAACTTCCAGCTTAACGCGCAAATTCCGACAGCAAAATCCCAGTTGCTACAGCTACATTGAGCGATTCTGCCTTTCCAAAACCTGGGATATGAATCGGTGAATTGATATACGCTTGAATGTTTGGTCGAATTCCCTTTCCTTCATTTCCCATAACGAGCACGGCGTTTCTTACCAACGCTGAGTTGTACACATTTTTTCCTTCCAATAAGGCGCCGTAAATCGGGAGTTGGCAACTCGACAAAAAAGTATCTAGCACGGTGTATTTCACATCCATGCGAAGCATTGAGCCCATACTGGCTTGGATGACCTTAGGGTTGTAAATATCTGCGGTATCCTCCGAACAAACAATCATTTTTACTCCGAACCAATCAGCCGTTCGCAAAATAGTTCCCATGTTTCCTGGATCTTGCACACCATCCAAGACAAGAATCAATCCATCTGAAAGGTTTGTATCAACTTTTGCCGGTTTGCGCAACACAGCAAGCGTTTTATTTGGTGTTTTTAAAGTTGATAGTTGAGACAACTCAGCATCCGAAATCAATTCAACTGCACCTCTATAATCAAAGGTTTCGAGTGGGGCGCTTGCATATACTTCTTCAATAATTTCTGGAAATTCCCAGAGTGCTTCGGTGACCATTTTTTCTCCTTCGACGAGAAATAATCCGAACTCATCGCGATTTTTTTTCAAATGCAATGAACGGATCCACTTTATCTTGTTCTTCGATAGTCCTGACACAACTTCTTATTTACTACTTTTGCATTGAAAATATTCTCATTGAGCTCGGTCAAACTTACATATATTCTGTTAATTCTCCTTGCACTTGTTTCGTGCCGATCGTCGCGTTATGTGCCAGAGGGCAGATATCTGGTCAAAAAAAACACAATACTACTGGAAGGCGAGAAGTTTGATGTTGACGACATAGCAGAAATTATTCGACAGAAATCAAATTTCAAAACTGCTGGAGTAAAACTGAAGTTAGCCGCTTACAATGCCATAGATTCTAGCGCAGTTGCTGAAAAACGCTTCGAAAAGAACATTCGATTGAGAGAAATCAATCAGCACAAAAAAAATCGGCAAAATAAAATCAATGCACGTCGTATCGAGAAGGCAAAAGCAAAAGGCAATGACCTTTATACCGAGCGCATTATCCCATTAAAAGATACCATTGAACCAAAATTATTTTTACGCGAATGGATCAAATACAAGATTGGGGAAGCACCAGTTGTATTTGATAGTATACCGTTCAATAAATCAATCGAACAAATCAGCGCATTCCTAAAAAAGAAAGGCTGTTACCGCAATGACGTAACAGCAATTATTGATTACAAAAAACACAAAAAGGCAGTCGTGAATTATTCGGTTCAAACAGGTCCGATTTTTACCATTGACACCATACGGGTTTTGTGTAAAAACACCGTGGTTTCCGAAAATTTCAACAATTACATCAAGAAATTTGAAGAGCATCCGCTAAAGGGGAATCCTTTTGATACCGATCTTTTGGATGATTTTAGAAGTGATTTAGCAAGATACATGCGTGACAATGCCTTGTATGGTTTCAGTAGTTCACACATCACCTTTGAGGCTGATACGACCTACAAAACAATGACGGCCAATCTGATCATCATTATTTCTGATCGAATGGTGCGTAGCACAGTCAATAGAGATTCGCTCATTGCTATAAAGCATCAAAACACATTGATTGATCACGTGTATTTTCATATTGCGGATACGACGTATTACAAAGGCAATTTTAAACGAGCCATGAATTTACTTGGGAGAGATGTGATGGATGGACAGTTTCTTCGAACAACCGACACCTTTAGATATGAGGAAGTGATGCTGCGGAAGAAAAATCTGCTTGATCCATTCCGCAAAGCGACCTTTTTCTACAATGGAAAACTGTCGATTGATCCAGATGTGATTGAGCTGCAGAGTTATTTGGAGGAGACGAATTATTACAAGGAATATTATCTTGAGCGTACCTACACCCGTATGATGCAATTGGGTGTTTTCCGTGTGATTAAGCCCGAATTGGTAGAAATTGCCGGCACAAACAAACTTGATGTGCATTATTATCTCGTTCCAGCAAGTCGTCAAAGTTTTGGTTTTGAGCCACGTGCAACAAACTCAAACGGGTATCTAGGTGTTTCTGGTTCATTCAATTACGTCAACAAAAATCTATTTGGTGGTGCTGAAAAATTAACATTTACGGTGAGTGGTGGATTTGAATCGCAGCCTCCCGTATTCGATGAAACCTTGGATGGCGAGAAAATCAAAACTGCAGGACGAAGTTTTAACACCTTTGAAATTGGTCCAAGT